>QQUJ01000006.1 GCA_008501635.1 Pseudomonadota bacterium | reverse complement strand
ATGCCTTGTTTGTACTGAGTGCATTGACCAATCTGTACCTGGCGCGGCGACGATTGCGATGCCCGACATAGGATTGGTGCGCCTGATAAACCGCAACGGCGCACAAAACGGCTAGAAAACGGCCCATGTTGAGCCGAATACTGCCTGCAAACGCTCCTTATGATGAAAAACACAAACATATTGAATCGGCCGTGCTGGTTTGCATCACTTATTCAGACGTTCCTTAGTTTCAATAATCCATGGGTTCAATAGGGTCAGTCTGAACCTCCCCCAGTTTAACGGACACTTTTAATCAGCGACAATGATCGCTGCTAGGAGTGTTCCAATGACGACGAAGAGAAAGCCGTACAAGACCTACCCCAAAGAGTTCAAGCAAGAAGCGGTTCGCTTGATGGAATCCTCAGATCGCCCATCCAGCGAGATCGCACGAGAGCTCGGTGTTCGAAGAAATCAGCTGTACAAATGGAAGGCGCAACTCTCGGAGCAGGGCGACCTTGCTTTTATCGGCCGGGGCCGCCCCAAAAAGGGCGATCAAAGCGAACGCACCCGCTTGAAACAGGAAAATGAGCGGCTTCGAGAGGAGGTCGAAATTCTAAAAAAGGCCGCCGCGTACTTTGCCAAGGAACTGCGGTGAAGTACGCCTTTATACGCGCCCATCGCCACCAGCATAAGATTGCACGGATGTGTCGCGTGCTGGAAGTCTCTTCCAGTGGGTACTACGCATGGTGGGACCGTCCCGAAAGCGCTAGAGCACGTGAAAACAAGGCGCTAACCGCCAAGATCAACCACTTTCACCAGAAGAGTCGACGGATCTACGGTTCGCCGCGCATCCATAAAGATCTTGAGCAAGCCGGCGAGCGTGTCGGCGTGAACCGTGTGGTACGGCTGATGAAAGCGGGTGATATTCAATCAAAGATGGCGAAGAAGTTTGTCATCACCACCGACTCCAAGCACACCCACAACCCGGCACCCGATTTGCTGTGCCGTGATTTTCAGCGTTCTGCGCCAGATGAGGCCTGGGTAACGGACACCACCTGCGTCGCCACCCGCCAGGGGTGGCTCTACCTGGCGATGGTGCTCGATCTGTTCTCACGCCAAATCATTGGCTGGGCCATGAGTAATCGGAACAATAGTCTGTTGGTCCAGGATGCGCTAACAATGGCGCTGTGGCGCCGCGGGAAGGTAAGGGGTGCGATCGTTCACTCCGATCAAGGCAGTACCTACGCGTCGAGGGGCTATCAAGAGTTGCTTCGTACACAGGGGCTGAGGTGCAGCATGAGCCGCAAGGGGGAGTGCTTAGATAACGCGGTGGCAGAAAGTTTTTTCGGCACACTGAAAACCGAGTTGGTTGATCATGAAGATTACCGAACACATAGCGAAGCCAAGCAGAGCCTGTTTGAATACATCGAGGTGTTCTACAATCGGCAGCGTCGCCACTCGTATCTCGGTTACATGAGCCCGGCGCAGTTTGAAGCGAAGCATGCCCCTTAATTTTACTGTCCGTTTTTTTGGGGGAACGTCAGTCTCGATTGATTTGCTAGAAATAAATCTGGCACCTTTTTCAGTAATTTGTAATCGGTAGGTTGGGGGTTCAAATTCTGCTGTCAGCGCCATTAAATCAATAAGTTACGAGAGCCCACCTAGCGCGGGTTTTTTCGTGTAGACGTCATGTAGACGGGGTGCGTTGATTAGCGGCAGGAATCTACGTATTCTTTTCTTTGTCTCTTAGCTGGGCATTTCGTTTGGTACATCAAATGCTCTATGCCGGGTGTTTAGCCAGGCTGAATTGTATTGATTGACATTCTTGGGCGGGAATTGATTTCCCGCTGCTCGCGGGAAGTCAATTCCCGCCCCGCTTCGTGTAAGAGACATAGGGAAAGAAGAATAGGAATGAACCATCAGTTTGCTTCCCCTAGCGGTGAATCATTGCTAGGGGAGGCAGCTTCTATTTTTCGTGAGAAACCCGTATTCCAGCGTCGCGACCGGCACGTTGTGTTCGTGTGTGGGGGGTCAGTTAAGGCGCGATCGCGCTCTATGAGAAAGCGCTTTCTCCGTTACGCACCTTGTGACGGGAGGCTAGGAAGATTCCGTTTCTTTCTGGCTGAAACGGCGATGCGGGATCTAACTACTTACAATGAACCCCATTTCATTAATTTGGCGAAGTTTGAGGCGCTTGTAGCTGATATTGCCGACTGCATTCTCATTTTTCCTGAGAGCCCCGGAGCTATTGCGGAAATTGGATTCTTTTCCAATAGTAAAGCTGCCAAAAAGATATTGGTTGTAAATGACATAAATTGGCAGGGTGATTCCTTTATCAACCTCGGCCCCATCGATCTTGTAAACGAAAAATCGATCTTTAGATCGACAATTCTGTTGGACTATAAAAAAAAGCCCCTTTCTTTTGAAACTGTTGGCAATAGACTCGTTGATAGGTTACGTACCAGGAATGCCAAAAGGTTCGTTTGCGACTATTACGATAGTCTAGAAGGTAGAGAAAAATTCTATCTTATATTCGAATTAATTCGACTATTTCGGATTGTGGATTTCGCTGCGTTAAAAATATCTATAGTGAAAATGTTTAGGGGTAGCGTTGACGATATCGAACTAAGACAAATTCTGTCCATTTTGTGCGCTTCGAATTACGTCAATCGTAGAGGTGACGAGTACGAGTATTTTGTTGCGAGGCACGTCGATCCTTTTCTCGACTACCGTTATTACGATGAAAGAAAGTTTCATACCATCGCTATGTCTCATTACTCGAATCATGCGCCACGCCTTATAGAAATGCTACAGGGTGGGCAGACATGATAGTAAAAAGAATTGCACAAGAAACCGGCCTGGATTCTGCTTACCTGGATAAGGTGGTGAGAACTGCGAGTCATCGGTATAAGACTTATAAGATAGCAAAGAAAAATGGGGGGTTAAGAATTATTTCTCATCCTGCAAAAGAATTGAAGTTTCTGCAGCGTTGGCTTGTTAGTAATTTGTTTTGTCATCTACCTATTCATAGTGCCGTTTTCTCGTATCGAGAGGGAAGAAACATAAAGCAACTTGCTGAAACGCATATTGCGAATAATTTCTTATTGCGAATAGACTTTGAAGGCTTCTTCCCTTCAATTTTGGTTCGCGATGTTTCCAATTTGCTCAAAAACAGTATAGATGTATTACCGTTTCAGTTGTCGCGGTCAGATGTAAATAAGATCGGTATGATTGTATGTAAAGACGGTAGAATCACTATTGGTGCGCCGAGTTCACCCATGTTGAGCAATGCGATACTGTTTAATATTGATACTGAAATTGCAGATGCATGTGTTAAAAAGGGGGTTGTTTATACAAGATATGCCGATGATCTTTACTTTTCTACTAATGAGCCAATGGTCCTTCAGGAGGTATTCGAGGGTGTTAAGGGGGTATTGAGAAAAAACAAATCGCCAAAAATCAGAATAAATGCGGAAAAAACAATTTTCACTTCTAGAAAACACAAAAAAATGGTCACGGGTTTATATATTACTCCCGATCGGCGCGTATCTATCGGCCGTCAAAAAAAGAGAGCAATTAAGGCATTGGTCTATTCATACATAAATCAAAGTATCGCAGAAGAAGATATGTCCTATCTGAGGGGGTACTTGTCTTACATAAAATCTGTGGAGCCAGGTTTTCTTCGTTCGCTAGAAAAGAAGTATGGCCAGGAAGTATTGCAGAAAATCATGATCCATGAATATGTGAAGAGAAAATAGGAGAAACCGGGACTAGAAACCGGGATACAGAAACCAGGACAGATTTATTTTCAGCAGTGACTACTCCACCCGACCCCGTCGAGAGGCTGCCTGGAATGCATGCACCGCTATCACGATAATTTCATACCCTCACCGGACCATCACGCGATCCCCTATCGGGCATGGTTGGCGAGCGAGCCAAAGGCAACCTTGCTCCTGGCTCACGGCATGTCTGAGCACGTCGGGCGTTACGAGCCATTTGCCGAGTACCTGGCGGATCACCACATCAACACATGGGCGATCGGGCATCGGGGCCATGGTGCCGATTGTGCGAACGAGGATCGCGGGCACTACGCCGACCAGGGCGGCTGGCGGAAAGTGGTGTCTGACCTCAATCAGCTTAAGCGCCATATCCATGCAACTGCGACCAACCTTCCGCTGGTTGTGCTGGGGCACAGCATGGGCTCGTATGTCGCGTTGGCGGCGGTGATGGAGGAAGCCGAGGGCTGCGATGGTTTGCTGCTGACGGGGTCCGGGCTCAACGCCAGGTTCCTGCTCAGCGCGGGCGTTCTGGTTTCCTGGCTTGAGAAGGTGCGACTGGGTGGCCGGGGCAAGAGCGGACTGATGAGTGCGCTGACCTTCCAATCCTTCAACCGTCGCTTCAAGCCCAATCGCACCGCCTATGACTGGCTGAGTCGCGATTCAGAACAGGTCGACCAATACCTTGCCGACCCGCTGTGCGGATTTGCCTGTACCAACCAGTTCTGGATGGATCTGCTGCGCGGTCAATTCGGGTTGTACAGGGTGAAAGAGGGCGGCGTGATCCCGGCCCATTTACCCACTTTGCTGATCAGCGGTGGAGCCGACCCCGTTGGGGGTTACGGGGCAGGGGTGCGCAGGCTGCAGTATTTGTTGAGGTCCGGAGGCGTGGAGTCCGTCGAAGTGGATCTGATCGCGGGTGCGCGCCACGAGGTGCTCAACGAGGTCAACAAAGAAGAGACCTGGGCGAGAATCGCGCGGTGGATTCAAGGTATTGCGTTACGCGGTGCGACCAGCAACCTGTGACCCTGTGATTTTCAAGATCTACTCGGCTTTGGTAAATTGCCATGTTCCGATCGAGTCAGTGGGTTTTTCATTCTTGAGAGCCTGAACCAGGCGGTTGATTGGGGTGGCGGCAGCTGCTCGGTTCACTGCGACGGGTCCATAATAAGCAAACGACCCCACCTGATTCGATTTGCCTTCCCTGACAATGCGAACTATTAACAAGTAGACACCCGGTGTACTACTGAAGGAGCCAGATGTGGAATTACTTATCGCAGGTTTGATGATTTGGGTAGGTGTGCATCTCTTCCCCTCTGTTTTCGCCAATAGACGGCAATCGATCATAACCCGCGTAGGCAATGCAGCGTACCAGGGTATCTTTGCGTTGTGCATCGTGGCCGGCCTGGTGTTGATTGTATTGGGCTGGCGCAGTTCCATGCCGTCGCACATTTACACTCCGCCTGCGGCGCTGAGGCATCCGGCCATGCTGCTGGTCGTCATTAGTTTCATTTTTTTTGTTGCAGCGTACTTTCCGGCCACCCGAATAAAGCGGTTCCTACGCCATCCACAGCTCACCGGAGTATTGATCTGGGCAATCGCCCACTTGTTGATGAACGGCGACAGCCGTTCGGTACTGCTGTTTTCGGTCATCGGCGCCTGGAGCCTGGTAGCCATGTTCACTATTAGCCGCCGCCATGGCGAATGGATGAAGCCCAGCAAACCTGACGGTTGGGGACAGGATATTGCCCTGATAGCGGTCGGCCTCGCATTATCCGAGCTCGCGTTTTACTTCCATGAATTCTTTACCGGAGTTCCGTTGACTATTTGAATAGTGGCAACTGGTCTTTCAGGGCGAATCCCAGGGATGGGATAAGTAAACCTGTTCCTGACAAGCTTGTCTGTCCCCGGGCGCCACGTATGAAGACCCGCTGTGTTCGATTGAGTCGGCGGGTTTTTTTGTTGAAGATCGACCGCCCATTCGAGTCTCGTACCTCTCCCTACCTAGTATTCAGTATCCCCAGCGCTATATGGCCCTTAACCGCCATTCTCGATATGTAGTTGAGATAAATCAGCTCGGGAAGGGGCCGCGGGAATGAAACGATTCAGTCGAAAGGGTAGCTATGCTTGCGTCTTGTTCTTCGCGGGTTTGTTGGCGATGCCGCTTTCCGCGCTCGCCGAAACCCAGGGGAAATCCGCCACGTCGGAAGAGGAGCGCTTCTTCGAGGAGAAGTGCGGAGAGTGCCATCCCGCGGAGCGCGTCTTTCTAGTCGAGCTCAATCAGGAGCAGCGCCGCCATGTGGTTGCCAAGATGCGCGAACGTTGGGAGGGCGGGGCCTACTGGCTCTCCGAAGCGGATATCGAACGCCTCCTGACCTATATCGAGGAGCGCACCGCGAGCGGCGAGGTGGTGCAGGCGGACGAGATCGAGAGCCCCAAGCTGCTGTTTCGGGAGCGCTGCACCGGGTGTCATGAGCTCGATCGGATCTACGAGCAGGTGAAGAGGGAGCGTGACAGTTCATCCGCTTGGCTGCACGTCGTGACCCGCATGCGCGCCAAAGCACCGGAATGGATCGACGAGAAAGAGACCCAGCAGATCGTCGATTACCTGCGGGTCAGAACGACGCCCAAGCAATAGACGGGAGACACTATCGGGCCGAATCCAGGCCGGCCACCCCAAGACGGCGCTGCGACCGTATGGTCGGGCGCCGTTTCATTTCGTAATCAGAGTCTTACAAGCAGCGCGACTCGCGACGGGCACAGGTGATTATGGCAGCGACCGCTGCAACCACCATCCCCACCGTCAGCACCAGCAGCGCGGCCGGCGCAATTCCTAACACGAACGTAGTGACAGACATGAGTGCTTTCCTCTCGTAGCTGAAAATTTTAAGTCAGGCATATTATAAAACTCTAATATTGCACTGCAATAAACCTTTTTTTATGGCTGGGTTAACCAGAAATTGGGGTATGCGTAGTGGCGGGACCGGCCAATACTCCCTACAAACCCTGTGTGATTGCCTATTGTAGGAAGATATCCCCGGATATTTGAGTAATTCATCGCATACTGAATAACTAATATTACGCTGCGCGAGCTTTGCCCCAGCCCATGACCGTACGAACGACCCTCTGGCGGGCGTATTTCAGCCGGATTGCGGCCTAGCGAGCCAGGGAGGGGCTGATTGAGGGCGATCAGAACCTGACATCGTCGCGCCAGATGCGTGCCCACACCTGCGGCAGCCGGTCCCAGTCGCGTTTGACGGGTAACAGGGTGCTGTTGACCGGCAGTGCGTGCGGGTTGGCGATTTCACCGACCTTGAAGCGGAAGACGTAGTTGGGTTCCACGCCCATGCGCAGATCGCTCATCACGACAGCGTTTTCGACGCGCTCCACCGAGTAGAACCCCTGTGTGAACCACCGCAACCGTTGCACCGGCCAATGCCCTTCGATACCGGAGAGCAGATGGGGCGAACTTTCGATGCGCCGGAATCTGACTCGATCTGAAGCGTCGATCAAGGAGTAGTAACCGACGTCGTAGTGGTCATCGCTTACCGCCACGATGCGCCACAGGAGGGAGTTGAAGGGAGTGGGTTGGCCCAGCAGCTTCTGGTAGCTGTTTCCCTGCGCCTGCAGCGAACGGGCGGCGAGATTCTCCACATAGAGTTGGGTGCCGAATCCCCAGGCGAGATAGGCGCTGCTCAGCGTCAATCCGAGCAGATTGGCTCGAAAACCCATAGGCCTGTGGCGCCACACGAGTGCGCCGATAACCCCGATCAGCAGCGGCAGGGTGTAGGCGGGATCGATAATGAAAACCGAGCCGATGGAAACGGGGTAGTCACTCAACGGCCAGAAGATCTGCGTGCCGTAAACCGTGAAGCTGTCCAGCAGCGCGTGCGTTGCCAGCACCGCGTAGACCAGCAGCGCCCAGCGGCGCTTGTGATCAGCCGTCTGTGGATGGAAGCGTAAAATCAACCACACCAGTAACGGCGTCAGCACCGCCAGCACGATCAGCGAATGGCTGAAGGAGCGGTGATAGGTGAAATTGGCCACCGCTTCGCCCATCGGAATAAATACATCGAGGTCGGGGAGCGTGCCGCAGATCGCCCCCCACAGTGGCGCCCGTGCGCCCACCTTGCGGCCGAGTACCGCCTCGCCGACCGCGGCACCCAGGGTGATCTGTGTCAGGGAATCCATGCGCTATTCATTCAGGTTGAAACACATGGCGTTATCAGACCGTACGGTTGGGGGCGATTACCGGCACCGACACCCACTTTCCCTTCAGCTCCTGCACGATCGTTTGCCAGAGTTTGTCGGGCGTATCGAAGAACAGGTATTTGAGTTGCAGCGGCACCAGCCACCAATCGCCGCGTTCGATCTCATTCTCCAATTGACCGGTCGCCCAACCGGCGTGGCCGCTGAAAACGCGCAAGTGGCTGCGCTGCCCAGGGTTGTCGATGAGGGCGCGCAGCAGATCGGGGTCCTGGGCCAGGTAGATGTTCTCGGTGATGGTCAACGCTGGTGCGGGATGGGTTTCGGTATCCACCAGAAAGGTCAGTACGTCGGGGGAAACCGGACCCCCGAAATAGATCATGCCGGTCTGCGCATCCAGTTCCGGCAGGTCGGAGAACACGTCGTTCAAGTGCACGCCGGTGGATTTGTTGAGAATCACACCGATGGTGCCGGGTCCGCCGTGACGCGTGACCAGAACCACCGCTTCCTGAAAACGCGGGTCGTTCATCTCCGGTTTGGCGATCAGCAGAAGACTGGGGCTGGCGGTCGCAGATCCCTCTTCATTGGCGGCGGCGGTACCCCAGGGTAAAAGCAATAAAAGCGGTAACAGATAGATTGAGATGCGGTTCATGAGCCAAGCATAGCTCAGTCGGCATTGGAACTGGTCGGAGGAAAAGCCGCATGGCCGCAGTCCATCCCATTCGTCGCGCTGAGATCGTGGTTGCCACGACAAGTCGGTACCCTGGGCAGATGCGCGGAACCCTGACGAGCGTGCTCGCCAAACCGTTCGCTGTTACGGCAACCCGTCACTGACATTTATCGGTGCCGAGCGCATTGTCGGCAGCAGGAGAAAACGCGCGATGATGTCGTTCAGTTCCATCACGTTTAGCGGTTTGGCCACCACGTGGTTCATTCCGGCGTGCAGATAGCTTGCGTTTTCGTTTTCCAGAATGCTGGCGGTCACGCCGATGATGGGAATCTGCGCGCAATGGGGGATTTCACCCTTGCGGATGCGCCGCGTGGCCGCCACCCCGTCCAGCTCGGGCATGTGCACATCCATCAGCACTACGTCGTAGTTGCGGTTCGCCAGCTCGCGCAAGGCCTCGTGACCGTCGCTTGCGGTAGTGACTTCGTGCCCATCCTGTTCAAGCAATCGTTGACCTGCCACGCGATTGATATGATCGTCGTCGACCAGCAGGATGCGGGCACTGCGTGGTGACTTGGGAGGAACCGGCTCGGACTGCGCGGCGATGGCAGTCGCATCACCGGGGGGCAGATCCACTTCGAACCAGAAGACGGAGCCTTTGCCGACTTCGGAGGCAAACCCGATTCTCCCGCCCAATGCCTCGATCAGTTTGCGCGAAATAGCCAGGCCCAGGCCGGTGCCGCTGTGGGTGCGCGCACGGGTGGTATCAGCCTGGGAAAAACGCGTGAAGATTCGTTCCTGATATTCGGGCGCAATGCCCACACCTGTGTCGACCACTTCGAAGCGCACGCAATGGACCGAATGTTCGGGTTTGGCGGGTGCCACGCGCAGTGTGATATGGCCGTGCTCGGTGAATTTGATCGCATTGCCGATCAGATTGACCAAAACCTGACACAGTTGCCGCCGCGCACCGAAAACGGCATCGGCAAGCGAAGGTGAAAGCTCGCTGCGCAAGCCCACTCCTTTCGCCTCCGCATTCGCTTGCAACAGGGATGTGGTCTCTTTGCACAAAGCGCTCAGCGAGAAGTTCTCGTCGATGATCTCCAACTTGCCGGATTCGACCTTACAGAAATCGAGAATGTCGTTGAGAATGCCGAGCAGCGTGGTCCCGGAGGTGCGGATATGCTGGGCATACTCGCGCGCCTGCGGTGCCAGATCACAGCGCTGCAAGAGTTGCGTCATCGCCAGAACCCCGTTCATCGGCGTGCGAATCTCATGGCTCATATTGGCCAGAAACGCTGTTTTGGCCTGATTGGCGCGATCGGCCTCCTCCAACGCGGACAACGCCTCCCGGCGCGCTGCGCGCAGCTTGTTCAGCAGCGACTGCTGGTACAGCGGAAGCACCGCAAACAGGATCAGGAAGAAGGTGGCTTCGTAACCCCGCGTCTGCCATGCGCCCAATGCGGTCAGTAGTGAACCGTAGGCGACAATGCTCAGCACCGACGCAATGAACGGAAAGGGCGCGCCGTAGCGTGTGCCGTAGGAGATGAAAATCCAGACATAAATAGCGCAGAAAGGATTGATCGGCTCCCCGGTCAGATAGATCGCCATGGTCGTCGCGCTGATGTCGACCGCCATGGAAAAATAACGCCGCGCCTGCCACACCGGACGACGGAAGACACTCGTGACGATGGCGATGAAGACAATCAGATAGCCGCCGAACAGCAGGGCGTAGGCTTCGAGATCCACCGCGTAGTGGCGCGATATCGCAGTCAAACCCACATAGGTCACTGCAAACAACCAGATGCCCAGCCGTACCAGTGCCGACTGGAATTCCGGCTCTGCGCGCATTTCGGGGCTGACAGAGAAAAGCTGGTTCATGCGATTGCACACTCCGGGGTTGTGCAGTTTCATGCCTCCCACGCCACAGCGTCGGAAGCGCAGAAGCCGGTGGCGGAAGCGGGGCGTTATCGATGTCATCACGCCGGGGACGGGGCAATCCTTCGCTTCCGGGGTGAGCTGAGTCCAAACGATGATCAAGCAAACTCACCGGAGGGTCAAGCGAGCGATTCAGCAAGTTGCCGGCACTCGATAAACCCCATTGGCGTTGCGCAAATAAAGTGGCGGCGGAGCGATTTCACAGACTGATGATTCTGTCCGCGGCTTCCGATCTTGCGAACGTCCTCGCGCGCCGGGATGAATCCGTTGGCGCGCCCCTCAAACGCCTACCCGGACTCGATGCGTGCCGGTTGGCCTACCAGCCGATCGGCGCTACATTGGGTGTTCCCGCGCCGCAACCGATGGTATTCAATGAAACTTGACGATCCCAACGCCTATATCACTGCGACCGAATTCGATGTCATGGAGCGCTGTCTTCCGTTGGAGGATGCCACCGTGCTGGAGCTGGGCTGTGGCCGCGCGCGGATCACGCGGCTCATCGCCGAACGTTATCGTCCGGCCGCCATCATCGCCACCGAAGTCGACCGCATTCAGCATGAGAAAAATCTGCTGATCGATGATCTGCCCACTGTGCGTTTCGTCTACGGGGGTGCCGAAGAGATTGCACTGCCGGATGCCAGTATCGATATCGTGATCATGCTGAAATCACTGCACCATGTCCCGGTGGAGCTCATGGACCAGGCGCTGGCGGAGATACAGCGCGTGCTCAAACCCGGCGGCATCGCTTATATCTCCGAGCCGGTCTACGCCGGTGACTTCAACGAGATCATGAAACTGTTCAATGACGAACAGGTCGTGCGTCAGGCGGCGTTCGCTGCGATCTGCCGGGCGGTGGGGGCAGGACTGTTCATCGACTCCGATCAGATCTTTTTCAATGCCCCCGGTCGCTACCGGGACTTTGCGGATTTCGATGAACAGATGCTGCAGGTTACTCATACGCAGCACAACATCGATGCCGCGCTGCGCCGGCAGATAGAGGCCGCGTTCAATCGGCACATGGGCGACGATGGCGCCCGCTTTCTGAGACCTTCGCGGGTCGATCTGTTACGGAAGCCATAGTCGCGCTTCGGTAACTGCGCGGCGCTGACCCGCGCAATCGGGCGCTATACTCACATCAGGTCGTGAGCCCCGGGGGGAGCCATGGGCCAGAGAAGTTTGGCGCAAATGTTGTTCGGGGTGCTGGCGCTGGCACTGTTGATCCAGCCGTTTGCAGCGTGGGGCCAGGGGCCCAGCGCCGAACTGCTGCAGCGCATGCAGGAGGTATCGCAGCGCGCGCAGCAGTGTGGCGGAAACGCCGCGTGTCTCAGCGCCGTGCAGCGCGAGTTCGAGGAACTGAACCGGCAGTTTGCGCAAAGCCAGGGCGCGCAGGGCTCATCGCCTTTTACACCGGAGCAGCAGGCCCGCGAAGCGGCTCTGCAGAAAAAGGTGGAGCAGGCGATCGCCACGCGCGCCAGCGACCCCTGCTACGACGTCTATTTTCAGAAGGAGTATGCCCGCCAGGCGCACGGGTCGGATCTGCCCTGGTTGACCTGCACGCCGCTCGAGGTGCGGGTGCGCTGGGAGCTGCGCGAGCAGGATGGCATGCAGGGCTACCGCGCGGACTTCACCGTCGATGAGAGCTACCCCGCCAACCTGCAGATCCTGCGTGACCAGCACGACCGGAGCCGCATTCAGAGTTACGTGATGCGCGGTCCGGCTCCGCAGAACCGCGCACCGGCGCAGGCACGGATGGTGAAAGGGAGCGCGATGCTGACCGGCGTGCGCTACTTCGGCATTTTTGCATCCCGACCATATGAGGAGAAAAAGTTTTCAGCCTCGACTTCGGACTTCAAGGTTGAAAGTGGGTATGGCGCCCTGGATTTCGACTACGGACTGGATTACGGACCTGACAGAAAAGTGATCAGCCACCGGCTGACGCTCAACGGCCCGCAGGTCACGGTGAAGATCAAGCGCCGCGACGCCGAACTTGGCGAAGAGTTTCACACGCCCAGCGCGATGCTCGACGGCGATGCCGGCTTCAGCATCAAGGAGATCGAAGAGGGATTGAAGACCGGACGCCTTGAGAAGACCTTTTCTCTGAACTTCGAGATCCTGAAGATGCAGCAGAGCGGACGCGCGGTGGTGACCGTGCTCTTCGATCGCGAGCCTGGACGTCTGGCCGTGACCCCGGACCAGGGTTTTGAATCGAGCGGACCCGACCAGGCGGGGAACTACCAGCCATCCAGCAAACGCTACCGGGTGAAGAATGCCGGCGATACGCCGCTTAGCTGGACCGCAAAGGCCGAAGCCGCGTGGTTGGATGCGCTGCGCGCCAGCGGCAGGCTCGACCCCGGCGAGTCGGCCCAACTCGAGGTGCGCATCAACGACAAGGCGCGCGCATTGGATGAAGGGACGCATCGTACGCAAATCCGGTTCCGCAATGTCACCGACGGTCGCGGCGATACCGCGCGCCCGGTGACGCTGGAGAAGGGCGAGGAGGAGCGCTGGCGGCTGCACATCACCGGGTACGAGGCCGACGAATTCAAAATCCATGTCATCAAGGACAACCAGTGGGCGAAATCCCAGGTGGGCATTCGCTACAACTACAAGCTGTGGGTCGATTTCACCATCCGCAAGCGCAAGGGCAAGTGGGAATACAAGGAGGGGAAGATCACGGTCGCCGAGGTGGGCATGGGTTCGCTCTACGACCCGAGCTACTGGGTACACAAACGGCTGCGCTGCGAGAACTGCGATGAGGTCACCAGGCTGAAGGGCACTGCCATCGGTGGCACCGTTTCGGAACCGAAGTCGGTGGAATTGCGGTTCCGGGACATTCGCGCGCGCACCCCCGTCGAGGCCAAGATCACCGTGCCGTGTAAACCGATGCCGCGTTGTTCCGAGTGGGGATCTAACCTGTACATTTCGGACACGTTTTTTCATCGCATGAATGAGTTCGAGTTTCCGTTGCAGGACGGGCACACGGGCAATCACAAAGTCGAGACACCTTCGGACCGCGAGCGCTGGGTCAACTACGATTACTCGCTGCGCCGGTTGCACCCTAAATAGGCTGCCGGGCACCTGGATCGCGCGGGGTGGTCAACGCGTTTTGAACGATTGCTGCCCATGGATACGGCGGGCGATTAACATAGGCGCATGAATCGGAATACTGCACGGCGCGCTGGCGCTCGAAGGCCGGATAGATGACGGAACAATCGCCCCATGTTGAACGAGCACTCCACGAAGATGTGGCCATCGCGCCATATGATCCCGCCTGGCCGCAGCGCTTTGAGGAGGAGAAGCGGTACCTGCTCGAGCTTCTTCCCGAAGATTTGACCGGACGCATCGAACACTTCGGAAGCACTGCCGTCCCCGGCCTGGCGGCCAAACCGATCGTCGATATGCTGGTGGAGGTCGCCTCGCTGGAGGCGGTGCGAGACGACATAGCACCTGTCCTGCAGGCGCAGGGGTATGAGTTTTTCTGGCGCCCCACAGCACTCGGCAACACCGATATCGGCTACGCGTGGTTTATCAAACGCGATGCGGACGGAAATCGCACGCACCATATTCACATGCTGGAGAAGAACTCCCCGTACTGGGAGCGCCTGCTGTTCCGCGACTACCTGATCGCTCATCCCGAGGTGGCGCAGGAGTATGCGGCGCTGAAATTTCGTTGTGCCAGTGAGCATGGGCACGACCGCAAAGCCTACGCCAAGGCAAAGTCGGATTTTATCGCTCGCGTGACCAGGATGGCGGAACGATACTACGCGGCACACTGAGGACTGAGGGGGCGTTATGCATTGGAACCAGGAGACGATTCAGGAACTGGAGATACTGGCGGGACTGGATCTCACCACCACCATGACGGGCATCAAAGTTCACAAGGACGCCGAGCCGACAATGATCGCCACCATCGAACGCCTGCACGGGAAGCGGCTCATGACACAGAGCGACGGCGGCTACCTGACCGACCTGGGGCGCGAGGCGGCGGAGCATATTCAATCCGCGATGACGATACTGAGCACCGCCTCGTTTCTGCCGCAGATCGAGTAACCCGCCCGCGGCGAAACTCGCGGGTTTTGGCCACAAATCGGTTTCGGAGTGATCGAATGGAACGGCTGCGCGAACGACTCGCCCGGCTGAACGGCAAAGGCTACAAGGCCTACAAGGCGTTGGAGGGGAGCTATCGCTTCCCCTTTTTCACACTCGTGATCGATCACGTGCAGGGCGATCCCTACGCTGATGCGACGCGCATTCGTGTGCAGGTGCCGGCGGTGGAAGCCGGGCTTGCAGCGGTGGAGTGCGCCGCACCGATACGCCGCATCGCGCTGGAGGATTTTCTCGGACGTGCATTGGCGCAGGCCATCGCGCGCCACGTGCAGGGCGATCGCGGTACGGGCAAGAGCGGTGCCTTCAGCATCGCCACCAGCGGCCAGCAGATCCTGCGCCGCAACGCGGTGCTGGTCGACTCGCACGGTGTCGAGGCGCGGTTGCGTCTGGCGTTGCCGGCTGCCGGGCGCACCATCGTCGCGCGCGAGGCGCAGGCGATGTTCTTTGACGAACTGCCGCAAGTGGTGCGCGCCGGGCTGCTGATCGGGCATCTCCCGCAGCAAGCCCTGGAGCGGCAGCTGAACAACGCCGAGGATCAGGAGTGGCTGCGCGCCTGGTTGCGCGAGGCGGAGCTGGTGGCCTTTGTGGCGGATGGTGCGCTGTTGCCGCGACGCAGTGGCGTGGATGATCGCCCGCTGGCCGCAGGCGCGGTGGCTTTTCGCGCGCCCGAAACGCTGGCCTGCGAACCGGTGCTGCCCCATGCGGGACGGGTGCGGGGCCTGGGGATTCCGCGCGGGGTGACGCTGATCGTCGGCGGCGGTTTCCATGGCAAGTCGACGTTGCTGCGCGCGCTGGAGCGCGGTGTCTACAACCACATTCCCGACGACGGACGCGAACAGGTGGCGACCGATGCCACGGCGGTAAAGATCCGCGCCGAGGACGGACGCGCGGTCAGCGCTGTCGACATCAGCCCGTTCATCGACAACCTGCCTTTCGGAACCGATACCCACCGCTTCACCACCGTCAACGCCAGCGGCAGTACCTCGCAGGCGACAAACATCATGGAGGCACTGGCGAGCGACTGCCGGTTGCTGCTGGTGGACGAGGACACCTCGGCGGCGAATTTCATGCTGCGCGATGCGCGCATGCAGGCGCTGGTGGGCAAGGAGAAGGAACCCATTACACCGTTCACCCATCGTGTACGCGAACTCTACGAACGCCACGGCGTGAGCACCGTTCTGGTGATGGGCGGCACCGGCGATTACTTTAGCGAGGCGGATACCGTGCTGATGATGGACTGCTACGCGCCGTACGATGTCACGGAGCAGGCCAGGCGGCTGGCGACGCCGCTGTCCGGTCCCGATGCCGAGGCGCAACGCGCCCCGCTGGCGATCGCCGCGCAGCGTATCCCGGAAGCGCGTTCATTGCGGCCGGCGGGCGAGGGCGGACGGGTGAAGATCCAGGCACGCGACACGAAGGGACTGCGTTACGGCGATGAAGAGATCGATCTATCCGGGGTCGAACAGTTGGTCGATGCCGGTCAGACGCTGGCGATCGGCTATCTCATGCGTTTCTACGCCGCGCAGGGAGACGCGCAGCGCGATCTCGTCGAGGGTGTGCGCAATGCGTTGGCCGAGGTGGAGGTGCAAGGACTCGATATCCTGCCTCCTTACCTCATCGGCGAACTGGCCATGCCACGCCTGCACGAGGTGTTGGCGGCGATCAATCGGTTTCGACATCTGCGCATGCAGGAAGCGCAAAAGTGAAAGCCCTTCTATCTTTGGGAGAGGGGTTGGGGTGAGGGCGTATCGAAGCTCCCCCTCATCCTGACCTTCTCCCCACGGGAGAAGGGATGTGAGTGCGGGCGAATTCACCGTGTCTGCAGAACCAGCCGTTAACAGGTCAGCAAAACAAAAGGAGCCCCAATGGAAACATCGAACGGAGCGCAACAACGCCGCTGGCTCTTGTTCTGGCTGAGCGTATTCGCCGTCGCCATGGCGTATCTCGAAGCGACGGTCGTCGTTTATCTGCGCCAGGTCTACTATCCGAACGACCTGCTCACCATCTTCCCCGCGCGCATCCTCTCCGAGATTCATCTCGCCGTCGAACTTGCCCGCGAAGCGGCGACGGTCGCGATGCTGGTGGCGGTCGCCGCGCTCGCTGTGCGCGGGGCGATGCGGCGCTTCGCCGCCTTCGTCTACATCTTCGGACTCTGGGATATCTTCTACTACGTCTGGTTGAAGGTGACACTGGGTTGGCCGGTGTCGTGGAGCGAATGGGACATCCTGTTTCTGATCCCCTGGGCCTGGCTGGGGCCGTGGCTGACGCCGGTGGCGATCGCGTTGCTGTTCGTGGTCTGGGGCGCCTGGGTGCTGCTGGCCGACCATGAAAAACGTTTCGGATTTCGCCAGCTCGGTCTGTTTCTGTTCGGCGCCGTGCTTTGTCTGTTTGCGTTTCTGGAACCGGCGCTGTCGTTGTTGGCGCGCGGTCCAGAGGCATTTGTCGATTTCGTCCCGCAGCGGTTTTTGTGGGCCGTGTACATCCCCGGTTGGGTACTGATGGGGGCGGGGTTGTTCGGTTGTAGACACGATTGATTGTACGGTGTTGGTGAATTGCTCAAGCAGCAAGCTAGTCCAACGAGTACCGGGAGGGTTTATTGCTCTGGTCCCAAGTATTCCTGCCGGACTTCACTGAAAGAAAGTGAAAGGCATGCAAAAGACCCTTCTTATAACCGGCTCGACCGATGGCATCGGCTTGGAAACGGCCAAAATGCTCGTTTCGCAGGGCCACCGTGTGCTGCTGCACGGACGCAACCCAGCGAAACTGGAAAAAGTGGAAGGAATGCTCGCCGGTCTTGCGGATAGCGGCAATATTGAAGGCTATATAGCCGACCTGTCACACCTGGCCGATGTCGAGATTCTTGCCAAAGAGGTAGCCGGACGGCATGCCCGGCTGGATGTGCTGATCAACAATGCCGGGGTTTTCCACACCCCCGAGCCCATCACGCAAGACGGCCTTGATGTCCGCTTTGTAGTCAATACGCTAGCACCCTATCTGCTGACGCAACGACTTCTGCCGCTGATAGGAGCTTCCGGGAGGGTGATCAACCTGTCCTCCGCGGCTCAGTCTCCCGTAGACCCCGAAGCAGTGGCCGGGCGGGTCGTATTGCCCGATGATTTTTCAGCTTATGCGCAAAGTAAACTGGCCCTTACCATGTGGTCTCGCAGTATGGCGCTGTCGCTTGAAGAGGAGGGGCCAGCGATTATCGCGGTTAATCCCGGGTCGTTGCTGGGCACCAAGATGGTGAAAGAAGGATTTGGTGTGGCCGGCAATGATGTTCGTATCGGCGCGGAAATACTTGTCCGAGCGGCACTGTCCGATGAATTTGGAACTGCGTCAGGCCGGTATTTCGACAACGATGCAGGTCAGTTCACCTCGCCCCATCCCGATGCGCTCGACACTCGGAAATGCGAAGAGATTGTGCGCGTGATCGAGACGGTTCTGGCGTCGCTGGCACAATCGGGCGAAAAGCATCTTTGAATTCATAGCATGTAGGTTGAGCAGAGCGCAGTGAAGCCCAACAACTTGCTGCGCTGTAGACTTCCCCGAGCACCGCTTCCAAGCATTTTTTCAGGGTCGGGGTAAAAACTCCTTTTGTAAATGGCTGCTTGGAGGAATGGCAGGTGGGAATTTTATCCTGACTCCAACCGGGCTGATTGGCGGATGAATTGGATAGCTGCATAGAACACCACGAACATTGGCAAAACCGATATTTGCAGTTTCTTTGCATCGTTGTCCTCATGCTCAACGCGGCCTATGCGCGCGGCGGTGATGTTCAACCTGTGGCCGTTGAAATGTTGGCCGGCGGGATCGCGCCCGGCTGGAGCGGTCAACAGCGTGTGGCGGAACTAGGTTTGGATTTGGTGTTGCTTGCCGGCAGCGGCTGGGAGGTTGAGGAACTGACGGCGTTGATCGCGCAGGTAGCGCAAACGTATGCGCAGTGCGGTGTGCATCTTGCGCGCGTGCGCTGGCGCAAGATGGCGGTCCAGGAGCAGTGGCTGGATTTTTCCTCGCAGTCTGCCAGACAGCTGGTTTCGACTCTCGCTATTGAACGGCCCGCGGCGTTTCTGGTGCGCGATACGCGTCAGCTCCCCGCTTTCGACGCAGAAGCCATCGGCGCCGGCAACAGTCGCACGAGGCCGGAGTTGCGGGATACGGTGTGGTTGACACGCGCGCTGCCGCATCCTGCCGTTGGCCTGGCCCATGAACTGTTCCATGTGCTTACTGACAGCGGCGCTCACGATCTAAGAGCCAACAATCTGATGCGTGCGGATTCCGCGCCGGGGAACATACAGTTGGAACCGGATCAGTGCCGCGCGATGCGCGACAGTCCGTTGCTGGTAGCGGTGAAGGATCGCTAAACAACTAAGGCGCTATAAGATTTTTACCGAACAATCTTCTCCAACGCCCGGCGAATTGGCTCCGGTATCGGCACCGGTATGTTGGTGGTCCGTTCGACAAAGACATGAACGAAGTGTCCGTTGGCCGATGCTTCCCGGCTCCCCTCTTCGAAGATGCCGATGCCGTAGGTGACGGAGCGTGAGCCCAGTTTGTCGACGCGCAGGCCGGCCTCAAGATTCTGCGGATAGGCGACGCCGCTGTGGTAGTTGCAGCGGGATTCGACCACTACGCCGATGATCTCCGCGTTGTGTATGTCCAATCCACCCGCTTCGATCAGGTAGCGATTGGCGGCGGTATCGAAGTAGGAGTAGTAGGTGACGTTGTTGACATGACCGTAGAGATCGTTGTCGCTCCAGCGGGTGGTGATGGGATAGAAGACGGCGTAACCGTCGCGGGTTTCAATTGTTTTCATGATCGCTCGGCCGATATGTCGGAGGGTAAAGGGCTTCCTGCCCGGGGAATGCTTTGGTTAACGCTGCCTGGACTGTGGCGCATTATGTCAGAGACTGGCGGCCCGCCCCAGGTCGTCCGGTGAGCAGCGGGTCTCAACGCCGGCGCAGGTTTCAATGTGGCCGCGATGGCGAGGAGTGAGTCGATCAGCGCCGCCGGTCACGGACTGCCATACTTGCCGGACCATCGGCGTGAGGAGTGAACGATCGTTATGAGCAATCCGTTTCACTTGGCTTTTCCAGTGCACGATCTGAACGAGGCGCGCCGCTTCTACGGCGAAGTGCTGGGGTGTCCCGAAGGGCGCAGTTCAGAGGATTGGATCGATTTCAATCTTTTCGGGCATCAGATCGTGGCGCACCTGGATCGCGATGCCGCCGCGCGACGGACCATTACCAACCCGGTCGATGGGCACGATGTGCCGGTACCGCACTTCGGCGTCGTGCTGACGATGCCGGAGTGGGAGGCGCTGGCCATGCGGTTGCGCGGGCAAGGGATTCGATTCGTGATCGAACCCACGGTGCGCTTTGAAGGCGAGGTGGGCGAGCAGGCGACGATGTTTTTCCTCGATCCCTCGGGTAATGCGTTGGAGTTCAAGGCCTTCAAAGACCGCTCACAGCTGTTCGCCAGATAGGCGGGCCGGAGCGGCTACTTCACCAACCGCGTGTGGGCATAAGCGGAGAACCAACCGAACCAGAAAGCGCGGTGGGCGGGCAGTCGATGGAGAGTGCGTCCATCGGGACCGAAGAGCGCGGCTTCGGTGAGCGTCCAGCGTTTACCCTGATCATCCAGCGCCACGCGGCCGCGATCCCAGGAGACGAATCGCACATCGGCCGAATCGAAAACGCGATTCGCGCCGGAGCGGTCGGTCAGCACTACAAAGCGAACCGGCCCGAGGGCATCGTGGTAGACAGGATGCCGATGGAGGTAGCGTGCCGAGATCGCCAGTGGTTGATCGGGCGCCTGCGCGAGCACCAAGCCCAGAATCTCGTCCTTGTTGGGCAGGCGGGAGTCGCGCCCGGGAACCGCGAACATCAGCTCATCGGTGAGGAAGTATTCGAAGTAAGCGACGCCTTCGCGGTAGTCGCGGGCATAGCCGGTATCGAGTGAGAGCACCTGTGTGTCGGGATGGCGACGCCGCCACTCGCCCCAGGTGGTGGTGACGATGCTCAGGCGCTCGAGCGCAATGCCCTTGCCCACCAAAGGCCCGACAACCGGTGTTCCCCATAGCGTATTCCACAGCGATTGCGTGGCCTGGTCGTACATCAGTTTGTTGGAACGATAGAGAAAACCGCTGGTACCCAACTGATGCCCACCGCTCCGGTAGAGGATCATGGCACCGCACAGGGTGCAGTAGGCGCCGGTGACGGGAATGCCGCCCACCTCATCGACGAACATCTCGTGCCACGCCATGATGCGTTTGGGGTAGGCGCGTACATCGCCGTTGATCTCGACCCCGAAGATGACGTTGTCGTCCTTGAGATAATCGGCAGCCGCAGCGCCGATCATCCGGGGTTGGCGCAGCGGCGGAATGCCGTCCTGGCGTACGCCGCCCCAGACGATTTCATCGAGGCGAATTTCGCGCGGACGTTCGGTAGCGAAGTAGTGTGCGAAGCGCGGATCGATCGTGCGGTAGAGGCGCGATTTGAAATCGGCGTAGCGTGGATGCTGTTTCCCGGGTCGCGACCAGAGCCACTCCTGCCATTTGCCGATGTCAAAGCCGAATGTCTGTCCGCTTTTTTGTTGGAGCAGTTCCACGAGCCGGCCGGTGACGTGGAGATTGCGACTGAGATAGAGCGTCTCAAGCGCCATGGGGATGCAAGTCTCATCCCAGTGGTGATCGAGGGTGGTGAAGGCGTCTGTGATCTCGTTGCCGTCGCCCGTCAGCAGGGCGAGGAAGGCATCGGGAATCGCCGCCGGTGCCGCATTGCTGGCCGGCCATCCTGCGACAGGTTGCGCCAGCACCGCGAGCAGCAGGAGGGCGGGTACGCCAGAACGCAACAGGCGCAGGCGGTTGGAAGATACGTACATAGGGTGGCTGGCTCTTGCTGGATCGCTAACGGGGGTCTGGTCCTCAGCATAGGCATGAAAGGTCACGAATTCGTCACACCGCGAGCGATTCCAGGCCGTCGTTATTCTGCGGGCCGCTGATGGAGGTGCAAACAGGGAATGAGCACCCTGTGGTATACTGTTCGCGCCACTTCGCCGTGAGAGCGGCGACACAGCCGTCACAGGTCGGCGAAACGGCGAAATCAGAACCGATGCCCAACGGCTGAAAGTCTTCCCCCGGAACCGCGAAGACCCTCCACTCAGCATTGGTATACCCGCAGCGGCGCACCCCGTTGTAGCGCCGGCATACAGTAAAAGCGGCTTGAATCAACATTGCACAAGGCAAACGCCCAGGGCGTTTGCCGTTTAAGGAGATAGCACCATGCTTTCAACGAAGAGTTCCAAGGTGGAGTCCATGAGCCACTACGAGGTGGAGCAGGTGGTAAAGACAGCCCCCCCAGAGGGTTGCGAGGGAGACGATTGGTACCGTTACGACATCAAGGGTGAGCGCAATCGGATCACCGGCTATGCGCGGGGTTCGCTGCGCAAGGTGACGAGTTACGCCAAGGAGCAGGCCCTGAACCTCAATGCGCGTGCCGAAGGGCAGAGCATCTATCCCTGGGCTCCCCGCAAGCGCTGAAGCGCGTCGCAACAGCTCAATCCCCGGCTGCGCGGTTGCGTGATCGACCGCTGTAACCCCTGATTCAACCCCACCGAAACTCCGGGCCCGACGGCCCGGAGTTTTTTCTTTTTCCAATCCTGTTTCACTGCCTGGCGCGCCCAGGTTCGCCCTGCGAATGATGCTTACCTCGGATGGACCCACGGGTTATCCAATCCGGGATATGCGAGCGCCGTCTCAGGCGTGTAGATTGCTAGGTGTAGGCGAAGCTTTGGTGAGCATCTACCCGGTAGGTTTCACGTCTTCAGCCTCGCCCACGATTCCGAACGAACCACAATAATGACGGAAGAGGGTGGTGTAGCTTCATGAATGCCTTTCCGGTCCAACCCGGTTTACCCAAACATCCGGATAGCTGTTCCGCGCAGCGCACGGGGAACACCGCGCCTGTGCTGCGCGAAATTCTCCAGGCAATGCGCGAGTTGGCGACGGAAGGCCGCGAGAGCGTCATCGATCTGCGCAGTCTTCCTTTTGGCCCCGGTGACGAGCGGGCATTAAAAGAGACGCTGGGTGTGGGCGAGGTGAGCGCGCTGGTGCAGGCGCTGGGCGCCAGCGAGGTGGAAGAGACCGCCTACCCGGGGGTCTGGTGGATCGAACATCGCAGTCCCGACGGCGCGCTGGTGGCGAAGTCAGTGGAGATTACCTATATACCGAAATTGCTGTGCAGCCAGCCCGGCGATGTGGAGGAGGCTGCAAAGAGGCTCGATGCAATATTGTGTGCCGGTGATCGCTCCGCGACCGATCAGTAGTCGAGGACCGGGCGGGTTCTGTGATTGTGGGGAAACCGGTCCAACAACCGAAGCGATAGAAAGGGGGGGTAACCCATGAGTTCAGGCAAGACGCTCGGCGAGGTGTTGCGCGATCAGGGGGTGAGTCGGCGCGGGTTTCTCAAGTTCTGTACGGCGATGGCATCGATGATGGCATTGCCGCCCGGCAGCGTCGCGGCGGTTGCGGCGGCACTGGAGAAAGCGCGGCGTCCCTCGGTGATCTGGCTCTCGTTCCAGGAGTGCACCGGGTGCACCGAATCGCTGACGCGCTCGCACACGCCGACGCTCGAAGGATTGATTCTCGGGCAGGTGTCGCTCGACTATCACCATACTCTGCAGGCCGCCTCCGGCACCGCCGCAGAACATGCGCGAATGCAGGCGATGAAGGAGAATCACGGGAAATATCTGGTGGTGGTGGATGGGTCGCTGCCGCTGGGCAATCCCGGCTACTCCACCATCGCCGGGATCAGCAATGTCGAGATGCTGAAAGAGACCGTCGAGGGCGCCGCCGCGGTCATCGCCGTGGGCAGTTGCGCTGCATTCGGTGGTATTCCCATGGCGCAGCCCAATCCGACCGGCGCGGTGAGCGTATCGCAGATCGTCAAGGACAGACCGGTGGTGAACGTCCCGGGCTGCCCGCCGATTCCGGTGGTGATTACCGGAGTGCTGGCGCACTTTCTCACCTTCGGCGGTTTGCCTGAGCTCGACGAACTGGGAAGACCGCTGGCCTTCTACGGTGACACCATCCACGACCGCTGTTACCGGCGTCCCTTCTATGACCAGGGGCTGTTTGCCGAGAGTTTCGATGACGAGGGTGCGCGCAAAGGGTGGTGCCTGTTCAAGGTGGGGTGCAAAGGTCCGGTCACCCACAACGCCTGTGCCACCACGAAGTGGAATGACGGAACCAGTTTTCCGATCGAGTCGGGGCACGGCTGCCTGGGCTGCTCGGAGCCCAATTTCTGGGATGCGGGCAGTTTCTACAAGCCCCTTTCTGCGCCTACCGGCACCATCAATCAGGTGGCCGCGGGTGCAGCCCTGGGTGGCGTGGCGGCGGGCGCCGCGGTGGCGTGGCACAACCGCAAGATACGCGGTGAGGCACGCGCCAAGCATGAACCTGTCACCCTGGATGATCTGGAGAAATCGTCATGAATGGCGGGTCGATGGATTTTCTGCTCTGGGTGCGCGGCACGGGCTTCAATATCGCCATGGTCGTGCTGATCGTCGGTGTGCTGGTGCGCCTGATCGAAATCCTGGCGCTGGGGCGCAAGGCCGATCTGGCGCCGCGGCGCAGCGATGGCAAAGGCTCGGGCTGGCGTACGATCTTTACCCGCTCGATACCGCCACCGGGTATGTTGAAGGCCTCGCCGGTCACCTATATCGCCGGCTATATCTTTCACCTCGGCCTTTTTATCGTCGTGTTTCTCTTCGTGCCGCATATCCTGCTGATCAAAGATCTGCTCGGGATCAGCTGGCCGGGTCTGCCCTCGGCGCTGGTCGATGCCGTGACGGTGATAACGCTGATTACCATGGTCGCGGTACTGGCCAATCGCCTCACCGACCCGGTGAAACGGTTTCTCTCCGGCTTCGAGGATTACCTGGTCTGGGCGCTGACCGCGTTGCCGCTGCTGACCGGTTATCTGGCCTTCAATCATCTCACCCCCGACTATACGTTCATGCTGGCGCTGCACATTCTCAGCGTGCAGCTGCTGCTGGTCGCGCTGCCCTTTACCAAACTGATGCACGCGATCACTTTCGTGCTGGCGCGCTGGTACACGGGTGACATCTTCGGTCGTAAGGGGGTGGCATCATGAGCGCTACGCATGAGAAAGGAATGCAGGCCTTTCGTTCGGTGATGGATGCGCCCATCGCCAGCTTCTTCGCCAGCTGCGTGCATTGCGGCTTGTGTGCCGAGGCCTGTCTCTTCTACACCGAGACCGGTGATCCCAAATACACGCCGATCTACAAGCTGGAGCCGCTCAAGAAATTCTGGCGCCGCGAGTACACGCTGGTCGGCAAGCTGATGGGTCTGGTGGGGATCGGCGCAACGGTCCGCGATAAGGAACTCGCCGAGTGGAGCGAACTGGTCTACGACAGCTGCACCATGTGCGGGCGTTGTTCAATGGTCTGCCCGGTGGGCAACGATCTCACCTACATGATCCGCAAGATGCGCGAGGGCATGGCGGTGGCGGGTCACGCGCCGGACGGATTGCGCGGCGCGACCCAACGCGCCATCGAGCTCGGCAGCCCGATGGGCGTGAAGCTGGAGACGCTACAGGCCCAGATCAGGCATCAGGAGAAGGATACCGGCCTGAAAGTGCCGCTGGATGCGGAGGGCGCCGATTACATGGTGCTGCTCTCTTCCATGGAGACGGTCAATTTCCCCGAGTACATTGGCGCTCTGGCGCGCATCTTCGACAAGGCCGGCGTCAGCTGGACCATCGCCAGCGAGGCCTTCGAGGCCACCAACAGCGGCATCCAGATCGGAGTCTCGGACCTGGCGAAGGTGTTGGTACAACGCATCGTCGATGCCGCCGAGCGGCTCAAGGTGAAGTACGTGATCAGCCCCGAGTGCGGCCACGCCTATACCGCGTTGCGTTGGGAGGGGCCGAATCTCATTGGCAAACCCTACACGTTCGAAGTGGTGCACATCCTGGAGCTGCTCGAGCAGCTGAAACGCGCGGGGCGCCTGCGCACCTCGGGCAAGGACGAGCGCAAGATCACCTTCCACGATCCCTGCCAGATCGTGCGCCGCGGCGGCGTGTTGCAGCAGCCGCGTGAATTGCTGGGCAGCGTGGCGGCTGATTTTCGCGAGATGCCCGACGGCGGCGTGATGAACTGGTGCTGCGGTGGCGGCGGTGGTGTGAGCGCCAACGACCGCGCCGAAGAGTTGCGTCTCAAGGCATTCAATCGCAAGAAGCGCCAGGTCGAGGCGACCGGTGCCGGGACGCTGGTCACCGCCTGCGCCAATTGCCGCATCGTGCTGGAAGAGGGTCTGGAGCACAACGAGATGAACATCGAGGTGGTGGGTTTGACGGAATTGATCGCCGAGTATCTGACCGACGACCAGCCAGCGGCAGCGGGAGGTGAGGCATGAGCAAGCGTATCGTCGTCGATCCGGTCACGCGTATCGAGGGGCATCTGCGTATCGAGGCGCAGATGGAGGGCGACACCATCGCCAACGCCTACTCTTCGGGAACCATGGTGCGCGGCATCGAGATCATCCTGCGCGGGCGCGATCCGCGCGATGCCTGGGCGTTTGCACAGCGCATCTGCGGCGTCTGCACCCTGGTGCATGGCATCGCATCGGTGCGCACAGTGGAGGATGCACTGAAGATCGAAATTCCGCAGAACGCGGAGCTGATCCGCAATCTCATGATCGGCGCGCAGTACATCCTCGATCACGTGATGCACTTCTATCATCTGCATGCGCTCGACTGGGTCGATGTGGTCTCGGCGCTGAACGCCGATCCTGCAGCGACCTCATCGCTGGCGCAATCGATCAGCCCCTTCGCCAAATCCTCGCCGGGCTACTTCGCCGACAAGCAGAAACAGCTCAAAGACTTTGTCGAAGCCGGGCAGCTGGGCATCTTCGCCAACGGCTATTGGGGGCACCCGGCCTACAAGTTGCCGGCCGAGGCGAATCTGATGGCGGTGGCGCACTATCTCGAGGCTCTGCACTGGCAGCGCGACGTAGCGCAGTTGCACGCCATACTCGGTGGCAAGAACCCGCACCCCAACTTCGTGGTCGGCGGCGCACCCTGCGCCATCAGCACCGGCCCCGGCAAGGGGGCGCAACGCGGCTTCGGCCCGCGCCACCGCGGCGGCATGGGCGCGACCGCGCTCAACATCGAAGGGCTGCAGCGCATTCAGGCGGTGATCGAGCAGATGCGCACCTTCGTCGATCAGGTCTACGTGCCGGATACGCTGGCTATCGCAGGTTTTTACAAGGATTGGGCGACACAGGGCGAGGGCGTGGGCAATTTCATGACCTTCGGCGATCTGCCGGCCAGGGGCATGGGCGATCCCGACAGTTTCTTCCTTCCGCGCGGTGCTATCCTCAATCGCGATCTCTCCACCATCCATGAGGTGGATCTCAACAACGAGGAGGAGGTGCAGGAGTTCGTCGCCCACTCCTGGTACGACTACGAAGGTGGCCAGGAGCAGGGGCTGCACCCTTACCAGGGGGAGACGCAGCTCAACTACAGCGGGCCCAAACCGCCGTACGATCAGCTCGACGTGGAGAAGGGCTACTCGTGGATGAAATCGCCGCGTTGGCGTGGCAAGCCCATGGAGGTGGGTCCGCTGGCGCGGGTACTGATGCTCTACGCCACGGGTCATGAGCAGACCAAGGAGCTGGTGCATCATACGCTGCGCACACTCGATCTCCCTGTCGAAGGGCTGTTCTCGACACTGGGCCGCACGGCGGCGCGCACTCTGGAGACCAAGGTGCTGGCCGACGCCATGCAAGGCTGGTACGACCAGCTGGTGGGCAATATCCGCGGCGGCGATCTCAAGACCTTCAACGACACGCTGTGGGAACCCTCCACCTGGCCCAACGAAGCACGCGGCGTCGGTTTCATGGAGGCGCCGCGCGGCGGTCTGGCGCACTGGATCGTCATCAAGAACGGATTGATCGACAACTATCAGGCGGTGGTGCCGAGCACCTGGAATGCCGGCCCGCGCGATGCTCAGGGCGCGATCGGTCCGTACGAAGCAGCGCTGCAGGGTCATGCCATCCACGACCCCGAGCAGCCCATCGAGATCCTGCGCACCATCCACAGCTTCGATCCCTGCATCGCCTGCGCCATCCATGTGCTGGACGCCGAGGGCAAGGAGGCGGTGCGCATCACGGTGTAGCACACGGTGCAGATCGGCCAGTGCTGCCGCTCCACTTTGTTTGTCGGGCGGCATCCACTATGCTGGAGCCTTCCCCGGCATAGCGACTGACTACTATGAAAAAAACCGCAGTCTGGTTCGTCCTGCCCGCTCTCCTGGTCGCCGTACCGGTCGGCTACTACCTCTACCGTCCGGCTCAGGATGCGTTGATCCCGGCCACCACCTCCGAGTCGCTCAAACCGGCGCCAACCGATCGCGAAGAAGCCAAGGCGCGCTACCCCATTGCGGCCTCTCCGCCAGCACCCCAACAGGTGGTGGAGAGCACGGCCGAAGCGCCCGCCAAGGAGCCTGTTGTCCCGCCGGCGGTAGTGTTGCCGTCATTGGACTCAAGCGACCGCATCGTGACCGAGGAGTTTGGCAGCGTCACCGGTCGCGGACCGCTGTCGGCCCTGTTCAACGTCAACGATTTCATACGCCGCGTGGTGGTGACCGTCGACAATCTGCCGCGGCGCCAGGTGCCGCCGCGCTATATACCCACCGCACCGGTCAGCGGCAGGTTCACCGCCCAGGGCGAGGAGGGCAATCAGTACCTGAGCCCGGAAAACTTCAAGCGCTACACCGTCTATGTGCAGTTGCTGGAGTCGGTCAGTGTGGAGGGTCTGGTGGATGTCTACGTCTATCTCTATCCGCTGTTTCAGGAAGCCTACGATGATCTGGGTTACCCCAACGCCTATTTCAACGACAGGGTGGTGGAGGCCATCGACGATCTGCTGGCGACACCGGCGGTGCAGAAACCGATCAAGCTGGCCCGCCCCAGCGTGATGTTCAAGTTCGATGACCCCGAACTCGAAGCGCTGTCTGCCGGACAGAAGATCATGATTCGCATGGGACCCAACAATGCTGTGCGTGTGAAGGCGCGTCTGAGCGAGATACGCCAGGTGCTGATGAGGCGGGTAGCGACCGAGATCGATCCACGCTCGGCTGCCGTATCGACCAATCGCTGAGGAACGAGCCGTGAACGCAAAAACCAGTACCCAAAGCATGGCGCTGTTCTGTGACTTCGAGAATGTCGCGCTTGGTGTGCGCGATGCGAAGTATTCAGCATTCGATATCCGCAAAGTGCTCGAACGACTGCTGCTCAAGGGCAACATCGTCGTCAAGAAGGCCTATTGCGATTGGGATCGCTACAAGGAGTTCAAGGCACCGATGCACGAGTCGGGATTCGAGTTGATCGAGATTCCGCATGTGCGCCAATCAGGCAAAAATTCAGCCGATATCCGCATGGTGGTGGATGCGCTCGATCTCTGTTACACCAAGGAGCACGTCGATACCTTTGTGATCATCAGCGGTGACTCCGATTTTTCGCCGCTGGTGAGCAAGCTGCGTGAAAACAACAAGGTTGTGATCGGCGTGGGAGTGAAGAATTCCACCTCCGATCTGCTCACCTCCAACTGCGATGAGTTTATTTTTTACGACGATCTGGCGCGGGAACGTGAGAAACCGGCGCGCAGCAAGCGCAAGAGCGCCGCCAAGAAAAGCAAGAAACAGACCGCCAAGCCCGAGGACGAGAAACGGCAGGAGGCGCTCGATCTCGTCATGGAGACGATTGAGGATCTCTTCAAGGAGCGCGGTGACGAGGAGAAGGTGTGGGGATCGATGGTCAAGCAGACGCTGAAGCGCCGCCAGCCGGGTTTCGACGAGTCCTACCACGGTTTTCGCAGTTTCGGAGCGCTGTTGGAAGAGGCCAAGACGCAGGGATTGCTCGAACTGGAGTACGACGAAAAATCGGGTGGGTACATCATAAAGAGTAATGCTTGATTGGATTTTTGGTTTCGCGCGAAGACGCGAAGACGCCAAGTTCGCAAAGAGCGCTTTGGCTGGTTGGCGGAGCCGGATCGTGAGGCAGGTGCGCGCTCTGAACACTCTCAAAGCAACAATTTATGCAACAGTAGGGTTAACTTTGCGTACCCTTGCGCCTTAGCGTCTTTGCGCGAGGCAAACTCGATCTCAGGGCGACTATGAAAAAGATCAAGAACGAAACGGAGTTGGTCAAGGAGGCGGTTCGCGTCGGGGTGCGTTACGGTGAACGACGCGGTGCCGTCAAGTTCGATGCGACCGACTCGCTGAACGAAAAGGTGGAGTACATCTATCGGCTGCTGGTACGCGACAAACTGCTGCAACCGTTGCCCGAGGACCAGGTATCGCAACAAAGCATGCGGCACAAACTGGCGCTGTGGATCGCGAAGCAGTTGCCCACCGATCATCCGTTGTTGCAGTAGTGCCCGCATCACGCAACCAATGCACTGTTCATGAACGATAAACACGAGACCTCCCCAGCCGCGCACCCCTACGAGCAGGGATTTCTGTTGCTGCTGATTGTCGCCGCGTTTGCCGGTCTGACACTGCTTTTCAGGCCCTTTCTACCGGCACTGGCGTTGGCGGTGGTCATCGCGACCTCCACCTACCCACTGTATGTATGGATCAATACCCGGCTGGAGAAGACCGAGTGGTCTTCAGCGATAACCACACTGCTGGTGGCGCTGTTCGTGATCCTGCCGCTGATCTATCTGTTGTTGGCGACCGGGATCAAGGCGAGTGATCTCTACGGTCTCATCAAGGCGCACATCGAACAGTCGGGAACGAAGGGGTTGGCCGAACAGTTGCAGGCGATGTTGTCGGTCATTCCGTTGCCGGACAGAATCCTGGAGACGGTGATTTCCGCGCTGAACGACAACCTGGGCAGCATTGTCGCTACGGTGCAGAGCGGGCTGCTCAAACTCTTCGGCACGCTGATCGACAATACCGCCAGCATTCTGCTCTCGGTAACGGTGATTCTCTTTGCCCTGTTCTACTTCTATCGTGACGGTCCGCGCCTGACCGAGTACATCAAGGATCTGACGCCGCTGCGCAACAAGTACGATTATCTGCTGATGGAGCGTTTCCGGGTGAGCGCCTCGGTGCTGGTGATCAGCACCCTGGGACTGGCGGTGGTGCAGGGAGTCTCGATTGCACTGGTGACGGTATGGATGGAACTGCCGTGGTTTTATCTGGGCATGGCGACGGCGATCGCCGCGTTTATTCCGGCGGTCGGCACGGCGTTGATCTGGGTTCCGCTGGCGATTTATCTCTACGCCCAGGGACACCCGGTTCAGGCGGTGTTCGTGGTTGTGTGGGGCGCGCTGGTGATGGGAGTGGTGATCGACAATGTGCTGCGCCCGCAACTCATTACCTGGCTTTCCAGATTCTATGCGGGTGGTTCCGCCGAAATTCAGTTGCTCGATCACACGCTGCTGGTGTTTCTCTCGATCCTGGGCGGACTGATCACGTTCGGTGTGCTAGGTTTGCTGTACGGGCCGATCATCGCCGCGCTGTGCTTGTCGATCTTCGATATCTACGAGGAGATCCACGACGAGGTACTGGACCGCGAGTGAGTGGAGTTGCGTAGCAGCGGCGGAAGCCGCGAATGACTTCATTGAGTTCTTTCAACGCAAAGGCGCCAAGGTCGCCAAGAGACGATCAGTACCGGATCGGGAGACCTGCATGAGCATTGACCGACAAGACGGTGACTGCAGCGAACTGGAACCCTTTGCCTTGCGGGTCGAGGGCGAGAGCATGGCGCCCGAGTTCGAGGATGGCTGCATCATCATCGTCGATCCTGGCTACGCTGCCGTCAGCGGCGCTTACGTGGTGATCGAGTACCAGGGCGAGTTTGTCTTCCGCCAGCTGATCCTCGCCGCCGGTAAAGCCTATCTGAATCCCGTCAATTCACGCTTTCCGCCGCAGGAACTTGCCGGTCCCTACAACGTGAAGGGTGCGGTAGTCCAAAGCAGTCATGGCAAGCGTGTCGTCCATTACGAATACCCGGAGGCGGGCAAGATACTGCGCCGGGAAAAGCTTCGTGGTAACAAGGCCGCCTCCCCAAGGTAAGCGCGGGTCAGCTGGGCGGGCAGTGGCAGGAAGAGTTGCAGCGACGCGCTGATCGTGAGGAGATGCCGATGGCCAAGCGGATCGATTGCCTGTCACCCTGGGAACCGGCTGAACCGTTGTGGAAGCGTGCCCCGGCCCGCGACGAAAACGGACGCCCGCTCAGCGACTTCATGATGCTGATCCCGAGACTCCGTAGCAAACCATCCAGCGAGCTTCGACAAACGTTGAATACCCTCAACGGTGTGCTCCAGTGCTATCGGCACGCGGTGGTGTTCGCCGACATGAACCTGCGGCTCAATCTCCTCTGGGTAACGGTGCGTCCCATTCCCGGCATCTGTCTCGAGCTGCCGGCGGCGATTCATCATCTGCTGCCCGAGGCGAAGCTCATCGCCCAGAAACCGGACCGTTAAGCCGTCGTCAGGCGTTCGAATTTCGCCATCAGCTCTTCCTTGTTCTCCACGTAGTCCGGGTGCGGGATGATGCAGTCGACAGGGCAAACATCGATGCACTGTGGAGTATCGAAGTGGCCGACACACTCGGTGCACCGGTCGTGGTCGATGACGTAGATCTCGGCACCCTGTGATATTGCGCTGTTGGGGCATTCGGGTTCGCAGACATCGCAGTTGATGCATTCGTCGGTGATCAGAAGTGCCATGGGTGAGCTCCTGTGGTTGGGGATGGGGGTCAGGTGGTCGGGCAGCCGCACGCGGCATATTCAGCGATCTGGCGATGCAATTCGCGATAGCGCTCCGCGGTTGCCTGGCCGAAGAGCGGATCAGAGACTGCGGAGGGTTGCGGCACTCCGGCGGCATCCAGCGCGGCATGGTGGCGCAGCGCCAGCGGAAAGAGCTCCGCTTCCTCGTGTGCCATGTGTTTGCGGTAGCCGTCGAGATAGAGCGCGGCAGGTTCCAGCAGGGCCTCGCGAGACAGGATGCCGCCGGCGATGATGCTCTCGAGCAATTCGAGCAACCGTTGACCGTTGGCGGCGATGACGCGGTGCTGGTGGTGAAGTTTGGCGATATCCCCGCACAGCTCGGGCCGTGCAGCGCAGAGCGCTTCGAACAGGGTGTCTTCGGCAGGATGGTGGTAGCAGTCGGGGTAGTGGGTGAGGTAGTAGACGATATCCACCAACAGCTCGTAGCGCGGCGTGTCGCCTCCGTTCAGACGCTGGATCTCACGCTCCAGCAGATCGAGCAAACGGCGGAAGTTGACGTGGTCTGCCTGCCACCGGGTAATCGTCGCCTGCATGTCTGTGACCTCCTGACGTAGTGTTCGGTCACGAGACTAGCGGTTGGGCACCGGCGAGTGTTATGACAATTGTCATAGGCCGTTACCTCTTCGCCGGAGGAGGGGGTGCGGCGGATTTCAGGGGGACGGGCGGGGAGGGCGCCCCTGGACGATACGCCGCAACAGTTCCAGCCGCTCGATTCGGAACCCCTCGGGTGACGACACGAACCAGCCCGCCTTCTGCCACTTGCTGAGGATGCGGATCACCGTTTCGGTGCGGGCATTGACCAGTTGCCCGAGATGTTCGCGGGTGAGCGTGAGCGGGATGTGGGCGGTATCGTCGCCGGCCACACCGAAACGCTCGATCAGGTCAAGCATCAACGTGGCGAGGCGTCGCGGCACCGAGCCGGCACTGACGATATCGATCTTGCGGCGCAGGATCTGCGTGTGTTCGACCAGCGTACGGCCTATGGTGCGACTCAGCTCCTGATGCTCTTCCATGAGCGCGACCACGGGGGCCGCGAGGACGTTGAGCAGGGTCACCTGATCGGTGATGGCGACGGCGTCGCCGGGGAAGCGCATCCCCTGCAGGGCGGGGGTGATACAGAGGTTCTCGCCGGGACCGAACAGATTGACCAGCGTGATCTCGCCCTCGGGAGAGATCTGGCGGATGGCCACCAGCCCTGCTTCGACACTGACGAAGTGGGTGGCCCTCTCGCCGGCACGCCACACCAGTTCACCGCTGCGCAGACGGAGCACACTGCTGTCGCGGGCGAGCCGCTCAAGCAGGGGTGCTTCAAGCACGCCGTACAGGCTCGAAGCCTGCAACAGCGCCAGCGCGGAGAGGTCGTCACTCATCGGGGGGCGTCCGTCCGGGGTGGCCGGAACCGGCGATCACTGGGGTTCATCGGCATCCAGGTACCACTGGAGCCGCGCCCGCAGATCATCGTCAATGCGCTGCGGGCGCCCGCCCTCCAGGGTATTGATCACGACCAGCACCTGGCGGGCGCGCAGGCACTCCACTCCATTGACGCGTCCGACAAAGCGGATGGTGATCGCGCTGTTACCCACCTTTTCCGGCACGATGGAGAGCTCCAGCAGGTCGCCGAGCCGGCAGGGGCTCAGAAAATCGCATTCCGTATGGGCGGTGGGCAGCGCCCAGCCCGCTTTGAAGCGGTCGGCATAGCTGAGCTCCAATCCTTCGTAAAACCAGTCCTCCACGGCGGATTGAAACATTTCGAAAAACCGTGGGTAGAAGACGTACCCGGCGGGGTCGGTCTGGGAAAAACGTACCTGAGTGCGAAAGACGAAGGGTTTTTTGACAGCCATTGGAACGCGTTCCTTGATCGAGATAATGTTGAGGTTGAGACTTAAGCTGGACGGTTGGGTTTGACGCGGTGCCGGTTGCTTGCCTGTGTGATACGACTATACCGGATAAAACCTTCCACACGCTGCCTGGGATCCTATGTCGCTATGAAGTATCGATTGCTGTTGGTTACGTTTTTCCTATTGGGAACCCTGGGTTCCGGCGTGCCCGCCGCTGCCGCACCCGATGAGGTAACCTTGCCCCTGCCGCCGAAGTCACTGGCGCAATGGTACAAACCGCACAATAAGCGCCAGGTGTGGCTGCACACCATGTTTCGGCTGCGCCAGGCGTTGCAGGCCGTTGAGCACTACGCCGAGCGCAACGACAAAGCGCGCCTGATCCACTGGGCGATGGAGCTGCAGCAGACCTATGCCAGGCTCCCGCAGATGGTACCGGAGTGGGAAGAGCAGACCCGGCAGCCACTGGCGGGCGCGGTGCTCGATGCGGCCCGTCGGGAGGATCGCGCCGCCTTGAGCGATAGCCTGGGCAAACTGGCGCGCAAATGCGAGGGTTGCCACCGGGAGTGGACAGGGGTGGTGACCGCCCTCTATCGCAGTCCCGACTACACCGAGGTGCGGGTGGCGGCCGCGGAGGGCGAAAGCGCCACCGATTTTCTCGAGTCGATGGAGCGGCTCGCCGATACGCTCAACGCGCTGAAAACCGCACGCGAGGATGGCGAGCTGGCGGAGGCGCGCGACGCCACCGGGCGTCTGGGCAGGCAGCTCGCACAGCTTGGCACCAGCTGCGCCGTCTGTCACGACGAACCTGCAAGCAGGGAGCGTGTTCTGGGCACGGCGACCTTCAAATCGCTGCAGGATCTGGAGGGTGCGCTCAACGAACCCCACGACCCCAAGGTGTCGGGTCAGTATCTGGGGACGGTCGGGTTTACGGTCTGCGGCCGTTGCCACAGCATTCACCGCACCTTGAGCGATCTGCGCACCCGGTTGTTGCGGTGAGCGCAACGCAGCTGCAATCGCATTCGGGCAAGGCGCTGGTGCTGATACTGGCAGCGCTCGGCATTCCCACTGCGCAGGCGACGACCTTTTGCATGCTGGCAGCGGAAACCTACTACCAGCAGCTCTATTGTGAGGTGACGGCCGGCGGGGGCGGGGGCGCGTTACCCAGCTTCGCCGACTTCAAACGCAACAACCCCACCGTTCAAGCGCTGCTGCTCAAACGACCCGCCAAACGCCTGGGGATCGAGGTGGCGCTACCCCAATCCGAGAAGCGGAAGCAGATTGCCGTTGATCCCGACGCGCCGCTCCCGTCCCAGGCCGCTGCACCCGAACGCCGGGCGGAGTCGTCCGCTCGCACGCCGGTTCCGGACGCCGCCCGAGCGGCGCTGCTGAGCGCCGGGCTGGCGGCCTGCCGCTTGCAGGGGGCCGAAATTGCGTGCGGCGAGCGGCGTTATGAGCTGACCGACAATCGCGCCAATCGCCATCTCCGCGCCGGCGCGCTCGGCGAGGAGAACCGGATGAACCTTCCGGTTTTCGCCGGCAATCTCGCCGATGCGCCCAGTGTCGGCAACTACCTTTACCGCGCCTACCAGCGCTATGTGGAAAAGATGCTCGATATCGGATTGGGGGGCGCGACGATGAACTACGGCAAGTTCGCCTTCCTGTTCAAGGATCTGTCCGAAAAGGGCGTCGATTTCGCAGGACGCTTCGAGACCATGTACCGTTATCTGCGCAAGGACAAGGCCAGTATCGGGGTGAGCGGGCAGGTTCAGCCCGATCAACGCTTGCGCCTGGTGGACTGCGGTGGGTTGGGGGAGCGGATTATCGTCTGCGCCAGATCGGGGCGTAACTACGTCTATCTCCACCGTTAGCGCGGGTGGTGCCTGTGCGGGGTATTGGTTACCATCGGCTGCGGGTTCGCTCAGAGTCTGTTTTCATGTTTTCAGATCAGATGACCAAGGTCGCCATCGGGTTGGCCTTCATTATCCCCTTGATTTTCCTGGTGCGCTGGTTGCTCACGCGGGTCGCCGGATCGCCCGACCAGTGGGCGGAGGAGCATATCGAGATGCTCAAGCAGCGCCGCGAGAAGGGGGAGATCGATGAGGCAACCTACCAACGGTTGCTGGAAGATCTGACCCGCGATTGAATCCCGTCACCGGTCGATTTGCCTGCCTCCTCAGCAGCTTCCTGCGGTATCGCGCGGCGCGTGGTTGAACCTATCGGCTGAATTTGGTTCATAACCCATGTAACCGCCCTGGCGGCGCGCACTGCGCAGTCGCGGCACCCCCGGAACGAACGGCTCCTGTTGAGGCCGATTGCTATGGACCGGAAACCTAATCTGCCGCCGATTTGGGAGATGGATCCCAAGGCGAATAACAAGATCGACCTCGATGCCATCGAGGCGCTGTTTCAAGCCGCCTTCGAGAATACCTTCAGACTGCGCGCCACCCGGAAACGCATCCGCCCCTACCTGCTGCGCTACCTGCGCTTTCAGGTGATTCCGCCCTGGATGCGTACCTATGTGAAGGAGGTGCTTCACGGCGAGTCGGTCGCCAACGTCGGCGATGCCCCGCTCGACCCGGTTATCGATCTGCGCCCGCTTTTCTGGCGCAGTGCCCTGGCGATCCACCTGTTCCTGGAGGCGCGCAAGCCCAGCGGTCGCGGTCCGCACATGAAAGCCTGACGGGGCGTTTGTCAGGGACACACTATGCCGCCCTCCCCGAGCAGGGAGGGTTGCAGGTCAAGGTTGGCGTCAGGCTTTCGGTCCCGCGGCGAGCACCTCATCGCTGGCCTGATCGGCGTACTTGCGGAAATTGGTGAGGAACAGATCGGCCAGCCTGGCGGCCATTGCGTCGTAGGCGGCCCGGTCTGTCCAACTGTTCGCCGGATTCAACACCTCGGTGGGGATATCACCGCAACGTTGGGGGATTGCCAGGCCAAAGGTGGGATCGACTACGGTCGGCGCGTCACGCAGCGAGCCGTCGTGAATGGCGTCGATGATGGCGCGGGTGTGGGCAATGCTCATGCGCTTGCCCACCCCGTAGGGGCCGCCGCTCCAGCCGGTGTTGACCAGCCAGACGTCTGTATTGTGCTTGCGGATCTTCTCCGCCAGGAGTTCGGCGTAGACGGTGGGGTGCCATACCAGGAACGGCGCGCCGAAGCAGGAGGAGAAGGTCGCCTGCGGTTCGGTCACGCCCATCTCCGTTCCGGCCACTTTCGCCGTGTAACCGCTGATGAAGTGGTACATGGCCTGGGCCGGGGTGAGCTTGCTGACCGGTGGCAATACGCTGAAGGCGTCGCAGGTGAGAAAAATGATGTTCTTCGGCGTGCCGCCTACGCAGGGGATCTTGGCGTTGTCGATGTACTCGATGGGGTAGGAGCAGCGGGTATTTTCGGTGATCGAGGAGTCCTTGTAGTCCACTTCGTGGCTCTGGGGATTGAAGCGCACGTTCTCCAGCACCGCACCGAAGCGAATCGCCCGGTAGATATCGGGCTCGGCCGCGGCGGAGAGGTCGATCACCTTGGCGTAGCAGCCACCCTCGATGTTGAACACCCCGTCGTCCGACCAGCAGTGTTCGTCATCGCCGATCAGTGCCCGTTTGGGGTCGGCTGACAGCGTGGTCTTGCCGGTGCCGGAGAGTCCGAAGAAGATCGAGACATCGCCGGCCTCGCTCTCATTGGCCGAGCAGTGCATCGAGAGGATGCCACGCTTGGGCATGATGTAGTTCATGATGGTGAACACGCCCTTTTTCATCTCGCCGGCGTATTCGGTGCCGAGGATGACGAACTCCTTCTGCGAAAGATTCAGGCTCACGCAGGTCTTGGAGGTCATGCCCGGCAGGCGCGGGTTGGCCGGGAAGCGTCCGGCGTTGTAGATCACATAGTCGGGATCGCCGAAGCTCTCCAGTTCCTCGGCCGTGGGGCGAATCAGCATGTTGCGCATGAACAGTGCGTGATAGGCGCGCTCGCAGATGACGCGGATCTTGATTCGGTGCTTGGGATCCCAGCCGGCGTAGCCGTCGACGACGTAGAGCCGCTCGCAGGTGTTGAGGTAATCCACCGCGCGCTGGCGGGCGATGTGAAAGACCTCCTCCTCCATGCTGATGTTCACATCTCCCCACCAAACGTCGTCCAGCACCGATTGATGGCTGACGACGCGCTTGTCCTTGGGGCTGCGGCCGGTCTTCTCGCCGGAGAGCGCGATCAGCGCGCCACTCGAGGAGATGGCGGTGCCGGGTTCGTAGCGCAACGCCAGCTCATAGAGCAGGGCGGGTGCGGCGTTACGATAGGTGGTCTCGACGGAGAGACCATGAGTGGCGATATTGAACGTGTTCATGGGGCCAATAGTTCCTCGATAATGGCTTTTGATCGCGCTGCGAATGAAGGGGATTGTCGGCGATCAAAATAGCACGGTTGCGGCCATTACTGATAATTATGAGTACATAATTGTGCTGGAAAGTCGGGAGGTGGCGATGGATAAACCGGGAGTGTGGATCATGCTGGCTTTCTGGCTGTCGGCCATCGGCGGAATTCTGGTGGCCGTGGCGTGGGCACGGGCGCGGAATCGCAACCCGGTCCGCCGGCAGGTCTTGCGCCGCCTGCTCAAAGAACGGCTAGAGCGCGGTGATATCAGCCAGACCGCTTACGATGAACGGCTGCGCGAACTCGATCAGCGCGACGCCAGATAGTTTTCGACTATCTCAAGCGCGGCGGCGGCAGGGCGGCCCAGGATTCGGCCATAGAGATGTTTGCTCGCCTCGTAGTCGAGCTGTGCCACCAGCGTGTTGATCGCTACCTCGTGGCGGGTGTGCGGGAAAGTCTGAGCACCCTCCGGAAACTCATCCTTCTCGGCGAGCAGGGTGTGGACCAGATTGCGGGCTGCCAGCAGGTCGGCGCGTTTGCCGCGAAAATCAGGCTGGTAGGTATAGAGCAAGGTCAAATGGTCACCGGGTCCCAACGCCTGACGCCGACCGCAGAGGCTGCGGATGAGCGGCGCCATCAGGTAGACCGGCCGAGGCCGCTGGGATGGCGGCAAATGCTTTGCCAGCGCTGACAGCAGATAGACATGCAGGCTGCCGGCTTCGATGTAAAGCCGCTGATGGCGGCCGGCCAACCCGGCGATGGCCGCAGCGCGCAGCTCGTCGCGAAGCCGACCACGGGCGGCATCCGCGCGGGCGAAGTGCTGAACCTGTGTCACCAGGCCATCGAAGGCCTCGATCGGACAATGCTCGTAGTTGGCCAGCAGCGCGGCGCTCCAGCGCTTCTCCATGCTGTAGACGATGCCCAACGGCGAGTGCGGATCGATATCGCCCGGCTTCCCTCCCGCGGCAAACAGGCTGTGGATCTCGTCGAGCCGTGTCATGTAGGGGTCGCACTGATAGAGCGTCTTGCCCTGATGGCTGAGCTTGCGGAACAGTTCGCAGGAGCGCCGCTCGAACTCGGGAAACTGGAAATCATTCTCCAGCAGATAGTCCTCGATGCTCAGCGCGCCTGCGAGCATGGCGCGGAAGCCGGGGAACTCCGGCTCCTCCAGTACGATCGCATCGTAATCGCCCATGTGCTCGGCCGCGGGCGCCAGTGTCTCCGGGCGGTGGTTGGAGTAGACGACTGTGATGGGTTGATGGATCGCTGCGGTCATTGGGAGAGGCTTCAGTGAGCGTGCCGCGTGTGAAGGCAGACAGCCTGCTGTGCGTCCACGTGATCGACTCCGACTAGTCGATGGGTTCCAGTTCCCGCGTAGGCCAGTTCAGCACGGCGGTATGCGCCACCATCCTGGTGCCGAGTTCAGCGAACGAACTGCGTATGACCTCACCGGCAAACTCGGCGAGAAAGCGCGCCTTGAGTATAGCGCGGGCCCGATCCACGCCGATCTCCTGGTAGGGGGAGGAGGCGAGCAGCAGAAAACCGTCGTCGGGAATGCGGCCTTTTTCCATGTTGTCGCGAATGATAGCGGCGGCTTTGCTGATCGGTTCGCCCAGGTTGGGGCTGTAGGGTCCGACGATCAGCGCGACATTGGGTGCATGCAGGAAATCGAATCCGCGGCCGATGCAGATCGCCCACTCATGGTGCACGATATCGAGTTCCCGGCTGGATTTGCGCACCTCATCGATATGCGCGGCGTTACCCTGGATGAGTGGCAGCAGATCGAGCAGCACCTGATGCGGCATGTCCGGATACAGCGCCGACAGTCGCGGGCTCATCGCCTGATCGGTGACATCGCCGATTGCGGCAAGATCGAGTCGCTCGCCGTTGTTGCCGTGGAGAACCAGTGCGTCCTCATCGGTCTCGAAACCGCATACCAGCGGATAGACCGTCTGGTGCGCGCTGCCAAAGATTGCCTCGACCTGTTGTTTGATGCGGTAGGTATGGGCGATCGCCGCCTCGGTGTCGAAGTTGAACCCCGCGCAATTGCGCTGCGGATCGCCTTTTGAATAGTGATAGGTGATCAGGAGCAACACGCAGCGCCCCTTCTGAACCGCGTGCTGGATCGTGGCATTGAGCACCTCGCCGAGATGCGGCCACCCCAGATCGAAGATACCGCCCAGATTGCGCAGCGGGTGAATGATGCCCATCGGAGTCTGGGTGGCGTAGGGAATATGGATGCGCCCGTCCATGCACTTCATGACCGCCACCAAGGTCGGGTGTTCGGCCTGGTAGCGTTGGCGGGCGAGGAAGGCCTCGGGGCTGCGAAACGCCTCCGAGTGCACCCGCCCCAGTTCGTAGAGCCAATCGATACGCTCCTGGATGGTTCTGCCATGGATGGGCATGGTGCGGGCTCCTTTGCTGTTTTTTGTTATGGCTTTTCACGCCGCTATGGCAGTTATAACGGCGGGCGGTGCAGCAGATAGGCGATTTCGCCCTGTTTGGTCAGGGGAATAATCGTGTCGCGGTAGAACGTCACGATCAACTCCGGGTCGACGATCCGGCGCAGCTGCAGGTTGATCTCTTCCTGGGCCTGCCTGGCTTTGCGGTGAATGCGCGTGATGATGCGCTCTTCCACGGCGATGCGCGTCAGCCTCTCCATCAAAGCCTCGGTATCGTGGCGTTCGATCAACGCCCGGTAGCCGCGCGTGTCGTCGCGGTACTTGCTCTCGGCGACGTAGAGCGCGCCGTAGTGGATGCGTCGCGCGATGGCCTGCAACGCGTAGATATCGTGCTCGACGCTGGAGCCGTATTGGCCGTCATCGCCGTCGACACAGATTCGCGGCACCGCATCCAGATAGCTCCCTACGATCGCGGCGCACAGATTGACGACCTCGTAGTCAATCGCTGCGAGGCCGGTATCGGGCAGCGTAACCGTGCGCTTGGCCTGCGGCAGATCATGGGTGAAAGGGCGTTCCTCAGGGACGTGGAAACGCCCGAATTCGGCATCCATGCGCTCCTGATAAGCGAGGCGCAATTCGAACAGGCTGCGCTCGGGTTCGCCTGCAAAGCCACTCTCGCCGGCAATGTAGGCGCGCGCATTGGCCGCGAACTGCGCGCGGTCGATGAGCTTGTGGATGATGGTCTCTTCCAGGCTTTCCAGGGTGCCGGCGATGGCGTGGAGATCGAGACTGACCATGCGTAACGCCGCGTCAGCGGTTGGACGCCTGACGCGGCGGTGTGGTGTCGACCGGATAGAGCTCGTGACCGAAACGGTCGCGGTAGGTCTGCTGCAGCTGACTGGCCAGGTGGCGCAGCGCATCCGCCGAGAGTTCGCGGCGGTTGATCGCGGCGTTGACCAGGGCGCGGATATCGACCGGATAGCGACCGAAACCGTTGAGGCAGGCGGAAAGCAGCGACAGCACGACCATCCCGGCCTCGTGCTCGCTCATTTCGCCGCCGCTCATCTCTTTGGCCAGCTGTTCCAGGAGCGCATCACGATCGGGTAGAGGCGCAATCATCTCGTCGACCGCCTGCACCTCCTCGCTGGCGGGGCATGGCGGCAGGGGTGGCGGATGGTCGAGCGCAGCGGTCGTCGGCTCCCCGGCTTCGGGGAGCACCGCCGCGATGGCGGGTGGCTCGGTCACGGCAGGAACCTCCGGCGGAATCGCCGCGGGTACCGGGGGAGCCGGGCAGGCCGGGGTTTCCCACTGCGCGCTGAAGGACCGACGGGAGGCGGCCGGCTGGGCGATCAGATCGATCAGCGTCTGCGCCAACTGGTAAAAGCAGCGACTGGCGGGGGCATCGTGTTTCAGCAACACCACCGGGCGGCGCAATCGAACCGATGTGGTGATGGTCGGGTCGGAGCAGACGTAGCCCAGGTAGGTCATGGCATTCTTGAGGAACAGGTCGCACACCTTCTTCAGGCGCTGGTAGGTGGCGACACCGTTGTCGGCATCGGTGGCCTGGTTGACCACCAGCCCCACGCCGAGGCCCACCTCCTTGTTCTCCAGGATCTTGAGCAGTGAATAGGCGTTGGTGAGCGACGTGGGGTCGGGGGTGACCACCACCAGCCGGTGGTGAGCGGCGCGCAGCAGATCCGTCACCGTGGTATCGGCGCCGGCGGCGAGATCGACGAAGATGACATCGAAGAGGCGTTCCAGCTTGCTCAACACCCCCATCAAGCGGTGGCGCTGCGCGTCGTCCAGCGTGGCCATGCCGGCCAGGCCGGAGGCGCCGGCGAGCACCTGCACGCCCTGCGGTCCCTTGAACAGGGCCTCGCTCAGGCCGATCTCGCCACTCAGGACTTCCGCCAAACCGTATTTGGGGGAGAAACCCAAAAGGATATTGATATTGGCCATACCGGAATCGGCATCGACGATACACACCCGATGACCACGCGCGGCGACCGCGATCGCGAGATTGGTGACGACATTGGTTTTGCCGACGCCGCCCTTGCCGCTGGCAACTGCGATGACGCGCGCTGATGCCGACAGGGGACCCTGATCGTCCCTGGAATCGCCGTGTAAGTGGTTGCTCACCGCGTTATCTGCCCCCGAAATGGCAATTTAACAGGATCTTTGCTTGACCAGATCATATTTTTCTAATTATATAAGCAACATGCAGGCATCTATTCACAGTCTGCTTGAAAAAGGTCATCTAACCAAGCTCCCCAGCTTGCCCGGTGTGCTGGCGGAACTGCTGAACAGTATCGACTCGGACACGGTCTCATTTCACCACCTTTCCGAACTGGTGAACAAGGATCCCGTGTTAACCGCCAAGATGCTGTCGGTGGGAAATTCGGCCTTGTTCATGCGACCTCAGAAGTTTACCTCGGTCGAGCGGGTGATGATCACGCTCGGCCTGCATCTGGTGAAGACCATAATCATCGCCGCTGCGGTTCAGCAGTTCTTCGAAAAACTGAGCCATGGAATGCGGATCGATCTGCGCACCTTCTGGCGCCAAACCCTGACCGCCGCAACCAGCGCCCGGGTACTGGCCCAACTGACCGGATATCCCGCACCGGGTGAGGCTTATCTGGCGGGCTTGATGTGCAATCTGGGACAACTGGTACTGGTGCGCGGTCACCCCGACAGCTATGCGGCGATCCTCGAACTGGGCGATGATGCTGCCGTCTGTACCGTCGAGGCGGGGCAGTACGGGGCCACGCATGCCGAGGTGGGCGCAGCCGTGGTGGAAAGCTGGAACCTGCACTCCTACCTTGCCGAGGCGGTGCGCTATCACCACGAACCCGCTGACCAGGTGACCGATGCCCCGCACCTGGTCAAGATCCTCAATCTTGCCAGCGGCCTGGGCGCGGCCAGCGTCGAAGGGCGCGAACCGCCCTACCGCGATGCCGATCTGCTGTTCGGGCTGACGCGCGAAGTAACCAATAGCGTGCAACGCCAGGCGAAGGAACAGACCGCTGAAGTGGCCGCCGCGCTGCATCTGGAGACGGCAACGCCGCAGGCCGCCAACGAGACGGTCGAACAGGGACCCATGGCCAAGGCGACACGCGAGCAGGCGCTGTTGGGTGCCGTGCAGCAGCAGCTCAAGCATGCCGATGACCTCGAAGCGTTGGGCGAGGCGATATTTCATTGCACCAACGTCCTGTTCGGACTCGAACCGGTCATCTATCTGCACGATCGGGAGCTTGATCAGCTGACGCCGTTGCGGCTGTCCGGGCAGGATTGGCGCATTGCCGAACTGGCGTTGCCCTGCGCTACCAGCAACAGCATGGTGGCGCACGCGTTTCGCAGTGGCGAACTGCTCTCTGAGCTGGCCGACAGCGCCGCGGCGTGGCCGGTAGTCGATCGACAGCTTTGCGAACTGCTGGGCGGTGAAGGATTGCACTGCGTGCCCTTGCGCGGCGCGGGCGACAGTCTCGGCGTGCTGGTGATCGGTACCAATCCCGCGCGCCAGCCGATGCTCAACGAGATCCGCCCGCTGTTCCAGCTCTTTGCCAGTGAGGCTGCCGACGCGCTGCAGCGTTTCCATCGGCGCACTGCCGATCGGGGCGGCGATGCCGAGGAGATGCAGCAGCAATGGCGGGCACGCATTCGCGAACTCGTCCACGAGACCAACAATCCGCTCGGCATAGTCCGTAACTATCTCTATTTGCTGGGTTCACAACTCGACAGCGATCCCCAGGCCCAGGAGAACCTGCGTGTGGTGCAGGACGAGATCGAGCGTGTCGCCGGCCTGATCCGCCGCTTCACCGAGATCGAGACCGAGGAGGAGGTCAAGCCGCGTGCGGTCGACATCAACCAACTGCTCAGCGATGTAATGCGCCTGATCGAACCGCTGATCGTCGGGCGCAATATCGAAGTGAAGACCGATTTCGATGCGGCGCTGCCTCCCGTCATGACCCGTTATGACCTGCTGAAACAGGTGATGCTCAATCTGGTCAAAAACGCCTGCGAGGCCATGACCAACGGCGGGCGACTGGAGTTGAGCACGCAGGATTACGTCTATTGGCACGATCGCGAATGCATCGAGATCGTCGTTTCCGACAGCGGTCCTGGCATACCGCCCCACGTGCTGGCCAATCTGTTCAAGCCGGTGACCAGCACCAAGGGTGAGGGTCACGGTGGCCTGGGTCTATCGATCGCAAAGAATCTCATGGATGAGCTGGAGGGTTTTATCGGTTGCCGCAGCAGCGAAGCAAAAGGAACCCGTTTCCAGCTTCTGTTACCGCGGGAACTGGCAGACGGCAGAGACGAAGAGAGGAAGAAATAACATCAACGACAAGCCCGGGGCCGCACGGGAGGCGTGGCGGCCCATCCATCGTCGCAGGGCGGTGGTGTGGGCAGGGGTACCCCGAAAATGAAAAAAGAAGTGACGAGCATATTGGTCGTCGACGACCAGCAAAAGGCCCTCGACAGTCTGGAGCTGATCCTGGTGCAGCACGGTTACCAGATCACCACTGTCAATAATGGCAAGCAGGCGTTGGAACTGTTGGATCGGCAGCAGTTCGATATGGCGCTGCTCGATATGCGCATGCCGGGCATCGGCGGTGCCGAGATCATGGCGGGAATCACGGCGCGGGAACTCGATACCGCGGTCATCGTGGTCAGTGGCGATGCCACTTTCGACGCGGCCGCGAGTGCATTGCGTCAAGGGGCCTACGATTTCATCCGCAAGCCCTACGCTATCGAACAGCTGCTGCGCAGCGTCTCCAACGCGCTCAAAGAGCGGCAGTTGAAGCGTGAGAACGAGCGCATCCATGAACGTCTGAGACACTCCGAGCGGCTGCATCGTTACATGGTCAACAGCTCGCCGGACATCATCTACATCCTCGACGACAAGGGACGCTTCGTTTTTCTCAACAACAAGGTCGAAGAGCTGCTGGGTTACAAACGCCAGGATCTGCTCGGTCGTCACTACTCCGAGATCATTCATCCCGATGACATATCACTGGCGCGCTTTGCCTTTCATGAGCGTCGCACCGGCGAGCGGGCCACCAACAACTTCGAGATTCGTGTGCGGCGCAAGGATGAGAACAGCGGCTCCGGATACTTCGAGGTAACGGCGGTTTCCGTCGAGTTGAGTTCCATGGGAATCTATCGGGCGCTCGACAAGGGAAGCGACAAAGAGTACCTGGGCACCTACGGTGTGGCGCGTGATGTCACCGAGCGCAAAGAGGCCGAACGGCTGATCAGCTACCAGGCCTACCATGATCTGCTTACCGGGTTGCCCAACCGCTCGTTGCTTGCCGATCACTTTGAGTTGGCCGTGGCGCAGGCACGGCGCACCGACGGCCAGGCGGCCTTGATGTTCATTGATCTCAATCGCTTCAAGGTGGTCAACGATACCCTGGGTCACGCAGTGGGTGACGATCTGCTGCGCGCGGTTGCGGCGCGCTTTCGCGAGTGTGTGCGCGCCGGCGATACTCTGGCGCGCATCGGTGGTGACGAGTTTGTATTGTTGCTTCCCCAGGTGATCGATCGCGAGGAGATCGAATCCGTCGCCAGCAAGCTGATAGCGCAGTTGCGCGAATCGATCGATCTGACCGCCGAAGAGGTTTTTGTCAGTGCCAGCGTTGGTATTACGCTGTTTCCGGACGACGGCGATGAGCTTGGCCAATTGATGCGCAAAGCCGATATCGCCATGTACGCCGCCAAGGCGTGTACTAGCGGTGGCTACGAGTTCTTCGACGCCAGCATGGATGAGGCGTTGGCGGGTCACCTCTCGCTGGACAGCGGTTTGCGCCGCGCGGTCGACGAGGATCAGTTCATCGTTCACTACCAACCCCAGTACTGCGCGCGCAGCGGGCACATTGTCGGTGCCGAGGCGCTGATACGCTGGCAGCATCCGCTACGCGGATTGCTGCCACCCGATGAGTTCATTCCGCACGCCGAGGATACGGGATTGATCGTACGCGTTGGCGAGTGGGTGGCGAATCATGCCTGCCGGACGTTGGCCGGTTGGCGCTGTGTGGGGCGTGACAATTTCCGTTTGTCGATCAATGTCTCGGCGCCCGAGCTGGAACAGGAGAATTTTGTCGATAACCTGCTGGAGTGTCTCGCGAGGTGCAATCTGCCCGGTCAGAGCCTGGAGGTCGAAATCACCGAGAACACGCTGGCGCGCAACCTGGAGAGTGTCAGTATCAAGCTGCGCCGTCTGGCAGCGAACGGTGTCTCCATCGCGATCGACGATTTCGGTACCGGTTACTCGTCGCTCAGCTATCTGCACAAGCTGCCCATCAATACCCTCAAGATCGACCGTTCTTTTGTCAACGTACTTTCCGGGGATCCACGCACCCGCGCCATCATTCGCGGTATTACCAACATCGCCGAAGGGCTGGGTGTGCGCGTGATCGCCGAAGGCGTGGAGAATACGCGACAGCGCGATCTGCTGTTGGAGCTGGGCTGCGAGACGATGCAGGGGTTTTTGTTTAGCCGCCCGGTCAATGACCGTGTTTTGGATGACCTGCTGTTGCGTGGTGCCAGTACGGGACTGCCCGGGCTGCGGGTTGATCTGAAGGGAGTCTGACCGCCCTGTTTCGGTGTGCGCCGCAGTGCGCCCCGAAGGAGACACCCGCTCCGGGGGAGAGAGGGTTTCATTCGTTGCAAAAGCCGGTTATCAAGCGTTGACGTCCACGATCACCCGTCCGCGCACCTGCCCGGCGATGATCTGTTCGGCCAGCGTCGGCAGCTCTTCCAGTGTGGCGACGTGGCCGATCTCGCCGAGCGCATCGGCGGGCAGGTCGGTAACCAGATGCTGCCATGCCTGCTTGCGGCGCTCCACCGGGCACATCACCGAATCGACGCCGCGCAAGCTGACGTTGCGCAGGATAAACGGCATCACCGTGGTGGGCAGGTCGGCGCCGCCCGCGAGGCCGCACGCCGCCACACAGCCACCGTAAACCATCTCCGCCAGCACCCGGGCGAGCAAGGTGCTGCCGACGGTGTCGATCGCGCCTGCCCAGCGCTGCCCCTCCAGCGCACGGGGCGGCTGGTTCATCTCCTCGCGGGTCACCAATTGCGATGCCCCTAACCGGCGCAGATACGCTTCGCTCTCGGGGCGGCCGCTCACCGCGGCAACGGTGTAACCCAGCCTGGTCAGGATCGCGACCGCCACGCTGCCGACACCACCCGAGGCGCCCGTCACCAGCACCGTGCCTTTATCGGGCGTCACGCCGGCCTCTTCCAGCGTCATCACGCAGAGCATGGCGGTGAAACCCGCAGTGCCGATCGCCATGGCACGCCGGCTGTCGAGTCCCTCGGGGAGCGGTACCAGCCATTTCGACTGCACGCGTTGGCGCTGGCTGTAACCGCCCCAGTATTTCTCCCCGACGCTCCAGCCGGTGAGCACCACTTTATCGCCGGCGGCATAGTCCGACGAGTCCGACTGCAGCACAGTACCGGCGAGATCAATGCCCGGTACCATGGGCCAGGTGCGCACGATCTTGCCCTTGCCGGTGATTGCCAGACCGTCCTTGTAGTTGAGGCTGGAGTAATCGACCGCGACCAATACATCGCCCTCGGGAAGATCGGCGTCGCCGAGCTGACGGATCCCGGCGACGGTCTTGCCGGCGTCGTCCTGGGTGAGCATCAGGGCTTTGAAGGTTTCGGGCATGGTGTTTCCCCTTGGTAAATTCAAAACAGTAGTCGAGGAATGATACCCCCGCCACGGTGCAAAGGCGGCCTATGAACCGCCCGCCGGGTGGAGAGCGTGAGCAGGCGCCGGGATCAGGCGTGCATCCATCGGATGCGCTGACCGCTGCTGTTCTTCTCTGCGTTCTCTCCGTCTTTGCGCGAGCAACCCGAGTGTCGTCTCATCCCCGCCGCCGTAGCGCGCCGGTCACCAGGGTCAGCGCGAAAAGCACCGTTGCCGCCAGCACGATCGAGGGGCCGCTCGGAGTATCCCAGGTCATCGACCCGACCAACCCGCCCAGCACAGCCAGGCTGCCCAGCAACGCGGCGCCCGCCGCCATCTGCTCGGGGGTGCGGGCGAAACGCCGCGCGGCCGCCGCCGGGATGATCAACAGCGAGGTGATGAGCAGGATACCGACGATCTTCATGGCGATGGCAATCACCAGGGCGATCAGCAGCATGAAGCCAAGGCGCAGCGCCGTCACCGGCACCCCTTCGGCCGCCGCCAGCTCGCTGTGCACCGTCAGCGCCAGCAGCGGACGCCACATCCACGCCAACAACAACAGAACCAGTACAGCACCGCCGGCAACGACGTAGATATCGTTTGTCGTCACGGACAGGATGTCGCCGAACAGATAGCCCATGAGATCGACGCGGATGCCCTCCAACAGACTGAGAGCCACCAGGCCGATCGACAGTGCGGCGTGGGAGAAGATGCCGAGCAGGGTGTCGTTGGCGAGCCGCTGCTGGTGCTGCAGGCTGAAGAGCAGCAGCGCGATCACGATGCAGACGGCGAGGATGCCGACATTGAGATTGACGCCCAGGATCAATCCCAGGGCGACGCCGAGCAGCGCCGAATGTGACAGGGTATCGCCAAAGTAGGCCATGCGCCGCCAGACAATGAAGCAGCCGAGCGGCCCGCAAACCAGTGCCACCAGCACACCGGCGAGCAATGCCCGAAGAATGAAGTCATCGACCATCGGGCGGCTCCCCTGTCCGGGGCAGGGCGTGGTCGTGCGCGCAATTCACCACTTCTCCGGAGAGATCGTGGTCATGGTCGTGGTGATGGGCGTAGACCGCCAGTTTGCCCGCCAAATGCGGCTCGAACAGCGCCAGGTACTCCGGGTGCTGGCGCACCGATTCGGGCTCCCCGGCGCAGCAGATATGCTGGTTGAGGCAGACCACGCGGTCGGTGGCGGCCATCACCAGATGCAGGTCGTGGGAGATCATCAGCACGCCGCATCCGTGGCGTGTGCGCAGCTCGCCGATCAGCTGGTAGAGGGCCGCTTCACCGGCAAAATCGACGCCCTGGGTCGGCTCGTCGAGCACCAGCAGTTGCGGGCGTCGCAGGAGGGCGCGGGCCAGCAGCACCCGCTGGCGTTCGCCACCGGAGAGGGTCTCCAGCGGGGCATCGGCAAGGTGCGCCACGCCGACCTGGGTGAGCGCTTGCTCCTGCTCGGTCAGCGATGCCCGCTGGGTCAGTGTCAGCATGCGGCGCACTGAGAGGGGCAGCACCGGGTCGATGGTCAGGTGCTGGGGCAGATAACCGATGGAGAGATTGGGTTGGCGCTCGACGGTGCCACTGGTGGGTTTCATCAGCCCCAACAGCAGCCTGACCAGGGTCGATTTACCGGCCCCGTTGGGGCCGATGAGGGTGACGATCTCACCCGCCGCCACCGCGATATCGACCCCGCTGAGGAGCTGCTTGGCCCCCAGCGTCAGCGACAGGCCGCGGCCTTCGATCAGCGGCGAAGCGGGATTATTCATGGTGGGACAGGCAGTGGGTGCAGATCCCTTCCAGTTCGATGCGCCCCTGGGTCAGTTGAAAACCCACTGTCGCGACGCAACCCTTCACGGCGCGGTCCAGGGTGGGATCGTTGATCTCGGCCACAGCACCGCATTCGCGGCAGATGAGGAACTGACCGTCGTGCATGGCACCCGGATGGGAACAGCCGACAAAGGCGTTCAACCCCGCCACCTTGTGCACCAGCCCCTGAGTCCGGAGGAAATCGAGCGCCCGATAGACGGTCATGGGCGCCGGTTTCGCCCCCTCGTCGGCGAGTTGTTCGAGAATCGCGTAGGCGCCTATCGGTGCATGGCTGGACCAGACGATCTCCAGCACCCGGCGCCGTTGTGCGGTCAGTCGCGCCTTTTGTTCGCGACAATGGTTTTCGGCCCGGTCCAGTGCCGCGGCGATGCAGTGACTATGGTCGTGTCCTGGGGCGGGGAAATCGGTCGCGTGGGACATGGGGTGGTGTTGGTCTGGCGATCTGGCCGGTCTGGAAAGTGCGTGATAATATCATAATTAACGTTACTTTATAACATCACAAAAAGGTCATCTGATGTCCACGCGACGTGCGCTGGGAATGGCGACGGTTGGTCTGTTACTGGCAGCCGGCTCATGGTCGGCGACTGCCACCCCCCGTGTGGTGGCAACCGTGGCACCGGTGCACTCGTTGGTAGCCGCAATCATGGCGGGCGTTGGCGAACCGCATCTTCTGATCCGGGGGATCGCCTCACCTCACGACTTTGTCTTGCGGCCCTCCGACCGGCGCGCGCTGGGTGAAGCGCAGCTGGTGTTTTGGGTAGGCGAGGGCCTGGAGAGTTTTCTGCCCAGGGTGTTGGCAGTGTTGGATAAAAGCGTGCGCACGGTGGAACTCGCCAGGTTGGAGGGGGTGGAGCGACTCCCGCAGCGCGCCGGAGGTATCTGGGCCGCCGCGGCGCACGCCGAACCGTCGACGCCCGAGCGAGATGAGCACCGTCACGGCGCAGCGACGGGGTACAACCCGCATCTCTGGCTGGATCCGCGCAATGCCAGCCGCTGGGCGCTGGGTATGGTGGATGCGCTGAGCGCCGTCGACCCCGCCAATGCGGTGCGTTATCGCCGCAATGGCGAGCAGCTACAGGCGGGGCTCAAGGCTTTGGATGGGGAATTGCAGCAGGCGCTGGCCCCGGTGCACGCCACGCCCTACGTGGTTTTTCACGATGCCTATCACTATCTGGAACACCGCTATCAGCTCTCGCCGGCAGGCTCGGTCAGCCTGGGTGATGGGCGAGCGCCGGGTGCGCGACGACTGCACGAGATCCGTCAACTCTTCAACGAGCGGGGCGCATACTGCATTTTTACCGAGCCGCAGTTCGAACCACGGATTATTCGCACACTGGTGGAGGGCACCGCGGTCAGGGTAAGCGAGCTGGATCCCCTCGGGGCCCGCATTGCACCGGGCCCCGAGCTCTATTTTCGATTGATGCGCGAGTTGTCACGCAGCCTGGTGGAGTGCTTGCGCGACTAGTGCGTGGCCCTTTCGATGATCTGGTGCACCTCCTGGCCGAGGCCTGCGGAGGGAATCACCACCATCTCTTTACCGCCGATCCGTGTCGAATAACGCGGCGCCTCGCTGGCATGTTCGTAGGCCTTGCCCAGATTGTCGACGAGCTTTTCGATGGCACGCGGCGATAACTGGTTCTCATCGACCAGTTCTTTGAGACCGCTGACTTTGCCGTCGTGGATCCAGGCAATTCCGAAACGCTTGGGCGGTTTGCCGAGAAAGACATACGCCTCACGTTCGGCGGGGACAACCTCCAGGTGATCTGAAACACGCTGTGCCAACTCCTCGAGCTGGCTGCGTACGTCGTCGAGTTTCGCCTGCGCCTCATTGTCGGTGGGGAGCGGCGGGTAGTCCTTGCGGCCACCAAACCACTTATCGAGCATTCCCATGGTCTCCTCCTTATTCATTGCATCCAGGGGGACCCGATGACGCTGCCCGAACCGGGTCGAGAAACGCCAGTCGGTCTTCTAACCCTAGGTGGTGTGGGGCAGAATGCAACGCCGGCGCGGCAGGGGTTGCGGCGGGAGTCTTGAGCGGGGGGTGGCGCAGCGGTACATTGAACGCACCCTCCTTTTCGCAAAATGTCCATGAAGATACGACACTGCACCGATTTCAGCTGGGATGATGTCGAGGTGCTGGCCTACAAAGAGACGGGCGCGCACTTTAAGGAGATCACGCGCCAGGTACTGTTCGGCGAGGAACTGGGGCTTCAAGCACAACTGCGCTACTTTGAGATCGCAGCGAACGGCTACTCCACGCTGGAGCGCCACGAACATGCCCACGGAGTAATGATCTTGCGCGGCCGTGGCCAGGTGCTGCTGGGTGACAGGATCGAAACCGTCGGCGAACACGATCTGGTGGACATTCCCGCTCTGACCTGGCATCAGTTTCGTGCCACCGCCGGCGAGCCGCTGGGTTTTCTTTGTCTGGTCAATTGCGCGCGCGACCAGCCGCAGCTGCCCAGCGCCGAAGATCTGGTGCAACTGCGTGCCCTGGCGCCGGTGGCCGAGTTCATTCGCTATTGAGCATGGATGTGCAACGGACATCGATCCTTACCTGTCCGCAGTGCGGGCAACAATCCGAACAGACCATGCCCGAGGATGCCTGCCTCTACTTTTTTGAGTGCCCAGGTTGCGGCGCCTTGCTCAAACCCCGCGCGGGTGATTGCTGCGTATTCTGCTCCTACGGCACTGTGGCGTGTCCGCCGGTACAGGTGAGTGGGAGGGGGTGATGTCGGGCGGTTCCCGACGGCTGTTGCCGCGCCGGATTGGCGTCGAAGAATGGACGGGTGAGGCCCGAGCGGAGGTGGCGGTGAAACTGCGCTGAGGGATTCCGGGTGGTGCGCGCAATGCAGTGTCAGTCGCTCCGAACCGATCGCACAAGGTCCGCCAGGTGCCGGCGCTTCCCGGCATCGTCGTCCACGAAGCGCAGCGTGATATTGATGAATTCCGATTCCTGACTGGGATCGCGTGCCTCGAGCCGGTGAACAAAGGCGTTGATGCGCGAGGTGCCGCCGGTGGTATTCTCGAAATCGAACACCGCGAGATCGAGGATGGCCGGGATGTCGCCATCGCGACGCAGCACTGCCGTCACCTCATCGAGACCGATCTCCTTGATCAGGCACTTGGCGATTGCGGTACCAAAACGGATCTGCGCGATCAGTTTTGCGGTAACCTTGACCGTACCCGGGAGATCGGGGGCGGCGCCGGCGGTGCGATCGCGTGTAATGTGCGCGGCGACAGGAATGGCCCCGGAGCGACCGATCTCTTTGTTTGCCGCCGCCAACAGCACGTTGGCGGAATCGTTGCCCATGGACGCTGGACGGGTGCCTGTGGGTGGCCGCAGTGCGCTTGCGGGCAGGTGTTTGGCCAGCACTTTGACGATCACGTCCACCAGCTTGTCGGTCGTGAAGGGTTTGGTGACATAGTTGCTCACACCGAGTTGAATGGCTTGAACGACGTTCTCTTTGTCGCCGCGGCTGGTGATCATGATGAAGGGAAGTGTTTTGGTTGCCTCATTGCCGCGCACCCAGTGCAGCAGTTCATCACCGCCCATCTCGGGCATCTCCCAATCGCAAAGAATCAATTGAAAGGTGTCGCTGGCGAGTTTCCTTTGTGCCTGCTTGCCATTTGTCGCCTCCTCCAGATGAAAATGAGGAAAGCGGCTGCGCACAGCTTTTCTTATCAGGTCGCGGGTGAAATTGGCGTCGTCGACAATGAGGACTCTGGGGGTCACGGGTACGCTCGTACGGCGGTGAATGTGGGCATCGTAGCCCGAGTGGCGGTATCTGTCACACTACGCAATGGCATGGACAATCCAGGCCTTTGACAAAGCGGGAAGTCTCACGTATTGGTTATCGCTGGATCACTGGTGACAAGGCTACGCAAGCATGCTCGGTTGGTTGCGCAAATGGATGGGCGGTAAACCGGCGTCGGAGAAAGCGTCTCTCAGTCACGGCAGGCCGGCAGTGACAGAGAGTCCGGCAGAAGAACCCGAATCCGGCTCCCCCTGCGATCCCAACAGTCCGATATCGGTTGGCCTCGAGCGCGACTATTTCGCATTGCTGATGGGGGTCGATTCGATGGTCAATCGCCCCCTGATCAAACTCGAACGCGAGGCGCTCGAAACCCTCATCGAACTGGTCAAGGATTCGCATTCACTCAGCAGTCAGGTGCCACGCCTGCCGACGCTGTTGCCGAAGCTGATGCACAGCCTTCATGACCCGAACAAGTCGGGCCGTCAGTTGGCTGAACTGATCCGCAGCGATCCGGTGACCGTGGCCGAGGTGCTGCGCACCGCCAACAGCCCTTACTACCGGACTCACAGCAAGATACGCGATATCGAACATGCCATCATGGTGTTGGGTTCCAGCGGTCTGCGCGAGACTGTGGCGCGAATCGCCTTGCGCCCCGTCGTCCAGTTCGACGCCGGTCTTTACAATCAAACCTTCGCACCCCGCATCTGGGAGCAGGCCAACAAGTGCGCCAGTGCGTGTTCGCTCCTGGCCAGCGCGTTGCGGGTCGATCGCTTCGACGCGTTCCTGGCAGGATTGATGCACAACGTGGGCGCGGCCGTGGCTTTCCGCATCATGAATCGTTTGATGGGCAAGACACCGCCGCCTGCCGGCGAGCATTTTCGCCAGATGTTGACTGTGGTGACACCGCGCCTCACCTACCGCGTTGCACGCGAGTGGGCGTTGCCTGAGACGGTGGTCGCGGGTCTGCATCCGAAAGACACCGGTTCGCCGTTGGGCCAGGTGGTGCTGACTGCAGCGCGCCTGGCGAAATTGCATACCCTGGTGGTTGCGGAACGTTATCTTCCGGAGCGCTACGCGGAGTCCTGGATCTGCGTCCCGCGACTGCGCCGTCATCAGGCGGGCTGCATCGAGGAATTGGATCGCGTGCTGCATCTGGTGGGTAACGCCGGCTGAGGCGCAACTTCGCGTTCCGCACACCGCTGGCAGGCCCTGACATCCGGCCTTGGCCCGTCTACAGCTGCACCCCTCAGCCTGCAGGTATCCTCTCACTGCCCGCATTGGGTGCCTGTCTGGAGAAACTGAAATAACGCCTCCAGACCGGGTTCCGCACGATCGCGAGAAAGGGCCGCTGTCGATGCGGCCCTTTTCTTTCTATTGCCCGCTATTGCGCTACCTGCGGTGTCGCCGCAGCACGCATTCAGAGGTATGAGGTACCCCCGAGTATCTCCAAGGCCCTACTTCGGGATCATGCGGACCGGTTCAGCCCTCGTACTTGAACGAGACTTTGACCTTTGCGCGATACCCCTCTACACGCCCGTCCTTGATCTGCATGTCCAGCTCCGATACCTCCGCGACGCGCAGATCGCGCAAACTCTTTCCTGCCCGCTCAACAGCCGCCGCGGCCGCTTTCTCCCAGGACTCGGTGCTGGTACCCACCAATTCAACAACCTTATAGACGCTTTCTGACATGGTTCTTCTCCTGTCGATTGAGGACGTATCGCAAAATTTATGTGCAATGAGCGACCGACCTTCCATGATTGCTCGGGCTGCACGTGATCCAAGGGTGAAGCGACGAGACATTGGTGTGAAAGAAGTCGATCAGGGTCGGCCGCGATCACCCACTGTCTACAGCATAGGCTATTTAGGAGCAGTTTCGATCCGCGTGGGGCATCGCGTGGTTTGTCTGCCTGCAGCACGGTACCGATCATGCCCATCTGCAACCTGCACCTGTGCATTGCAGGCATGCTCGTGGTCTGGCAATTGGCAGCGGGCTACAGGAACGGGTGTGTGGCGACTCCCGGCAGCAGGTCGCCGGGAGTCGCCGTGAGAAACGGGGTGGGTTGGTCGTCACGCTGCTAACGGGTGCGAAGGTTCTCGGCGTGATAGGCGATGTGCTCCCCGATAAACGTGGCGATGAAGTGATAGCTGTGATCGTACCCGGGCTGCATGCGCAGTTGCAGTGGAAAGTTCTTCCGCTCGCATTCCTCCCTGAGATTTTGCGGGTGCAGTTGGTCGGCCAGAAACTCGTCATCCGTACCCTGATCGATGAGCAGCTCGATAGGGGGTGCGCCGGATGCGATCAGGGAGGTGGCATCGTATTCCTCCCAGTCGTTCCTGTCGGCGCCGAGGTAGGCGCCAAAACAGCCCTCTCCCCAGCTGCACTGCATGGGATTGCAGATCGGCGCGAAGGCCGAAACCGAACGGTACGCCCCAGGGTTCTTCAGCGCGCAGATTAGTGCACCGTGGCCACCCATGGAGTGCCCCATGATCGACTTGTTACCCGGCTCTATCGGAAACTCGGCCTCGATCAGTTGCGGCAGTTCGTGCACCACATAGTCGTACATGTTGTAGTGCCGAGCCCACGGCGGCCGGGTGGCGTTGACGTAGAATCCCGCTCCTTTGCCTAAATCGTAGCGCTCCGGTTCATCTGGTACATCGTCCCCGCGCGGACTGGTATCGGGAATGATCAGGGCCACCTGGTGCTCGGCTGCGTAACGCTGCGCTCCCGCCTTGGTACGAAAGTTATCGTCGGTACAGGTCAGCCCCGAAAGCCAGTACACCGCCGGTAATCGCCGATACTTCGCTGCCGGCGGCAGGTAGACGGAGAAGGTCATGTCGCAGTGGCAGCTTGCGGATGCGTGCTGGTAGCGGTTCAGCCATCCGTCGAACTCTTTGATGCGTTCAATGGGTTCCATAGCCACCTCAGAATATGATCACGGAACGAATGCTTTTCCCTTCGTGCATGAGATCGAAGGCGGTATTGATCTCTTCCAGCGGCATGGTGTGAGTGACCATCTTGTCCAGCTCGATTTGACCGCTCATGTACTGCTCTACATACCCGGGTAGCTGACTGCGACCTTTGACACCACCAAAGGCTGTTCCTTTCCAGGTGCGACCGGTAACCAGCTGAAACGGTCGCGTGCGAATTTCCTGGCCGGCACCGGCAACACCGATGATGGTCGAGACACCCCAGCCGCTGTGGCAGCATTCCAGCGCCTCGCGCATCACCTCGACGTTGCCGATGCACTCGAAGGAGTAGTCGACGCCGCCGTTGGTCATCTCCACAATCGCTTCCATCGCGGTGCCACTGAGCTCCTTGGGATTGACGAAGTCGGTCGCGCCGAGGGCCTTGGCGATCTCCCATTTGTCGGGATTGATGTCCACGGCGATGATGCGTTCCGCCTTGGCCATCACCGCGCCCTGGATGCAGGAAAGGCCGATGCCGCCCAGACCGAATACCGCTACGCTGGAGCCTGGTTCCACCTTCGCCGTATTGAGAACTGCGCCGATACCGGTGGTAATGCCGCAGCCCAGCAGACAGACCTTGTCCAACGGCGCGGCGGGATTGATCTTGGCAAGCGCGATCTCCGGCACAACGGTGTACTCCGCGAACGTGGAGCAGCCCATATAGTGGTAGATGGGATTGCCGTTCTTGGAAAATCGCCGGGTACCGTCCGGCATGTAGCCCGTCCACACGGTGGCTGCGATGGATTGGCAAAGATTGGTTTTCGGCGAGCGGCAATACTCGCAATCGCCGCACTCGGGGATGTAGAGCGGGATCACATGGTCTCCCGGTTTGAGATTCTTCACGCCGGGGCCGCACTCCACCACCTCGCAACCGCCTTCGTGACCCAGCACGCAGGGGAATGCGCCTTCGGGGTCATCGCCGGAAAGTGTGAATGCATCGGTGTGGCATACCCCCGTGGCCACTACCTTCAGCAATACCTCGCCCTCGCGCGGGCCATCGATATCGATCTCTTCGATGGCCAATGGTTTCTGCGGTTCCCAGGCGACAGCTGCGCGAATCTTCATAAAAACTCCTCCGACTTCGTGTTTTAAGTTGTTTTCCAAAAAACCTTGGCATAGACATCGTGAATAATCAACGAACGATCCTCATGGAACCTCTGATTGGGTCTGTTCAGATGAGAGTGCTGTACAGAAGGGGCGAGTTCAAGGCGGAAAGTGCGGGTAATAGCCCGCTATTGCCAAGCTTTCCAACACCGAAACCGCCGCTTCCGGGCAACAGAGTCACTGATCAGAGGTTCCTTATCTATTAGTACATACATCGAGACTTCGTGGAGTAAGGACATATACCTAACTCCTTAGCGGTTTCTACTTATTGAATCGCCGACCGAGGCCAATAGACTGAGATTGCCGAAAATGTACTGATAGGAATTCATGTGACCGAGACGGTACTTTCCCGGACGCGCCCCAGTGCCACTGTGCAGCGTTATCTTCGCCTGACAAAACCGCGCGTGGTGTCGCTGATAATCTTCTGCGCCGCGATTGGGATGTTGCTCGCGACCGACGGCATGGTGCCTCTGGTGGTCCTCGTGGCGGCGATTTTCGGAATCACATTGGCAGCCGGAGCGGCAGCGGCGTTGAACTGCCTGGTGGAGCAGAAGATCGATGCGCTGATGGCGCGCACTCGTGGCCGCCCGCTGCCGCGCGGGGAAGTGGGATCGATCGAAGCGCTGCTCTTCCTGGTCGTAACCGCCTGCGTGGGTCTTGGTGTGCTTTACTATTTTGTGAACCCGCTGACGATGTGGCTGACCCTGGCGACCTTTGTGGGGTATACGATCATCTATACGATCGTACTCAAACCGCTGACACCGCAGAACATTGTCATCGGCGGCGCTTCAGGCGCGATGCCGCCGGTGCTCGGCTGGGCAGCCATGACCGGAGAGGCGCCGTATCAGGCGTGGTTGCTGTTCCTGGTCATCTTTCTCTGGACGCCGCCGCATTTCTGGTCGCTGGCGCTCTATCGGACCCATGAATACGCACGTACGGGACTGCCGATGTTGCCGGTGGTGAAGGGGCGCGAATACACGTTGAACAGCATTCTGGCCTATACCATCGTATTAGGGCTCGTTGCGACCCTGCCGTATTTCATCGGCATGAGTGGCTGGGTGTATCTGGTATCGGCTGCCGTTCTGAGCGTCCTGTTCGTTGTCAAGGCATGGCGGATGAAACTGAGCTACAGCGACGCGGCCGCCCGCCGGACATTTCGCTACTCCATCTCCTACCTGTCATTGCTTTTTGCGGCACTGCTTGTCGATCATTATCTGCCGTACTGAACGGCCTTATCCCGACTTCATCTGCATCGACATCTTGACCAGATCGGCAAGTGATCGCGCATGCAGCTTTTCCATGACCTTGGCGCGATGGACTTCGACGGTTTTGGAGCTCAGGCCGAGATCGTAGGCGATGGCTTTGTTTGACATCCCTTCGGCAACGAGGCCGAAGACTTCGCGTTCGCGCGGGCTGAGCGTCGCAAACAGTTCTGAAATCTCTACACGTTCTGCGATTTTGCCGCGCTGTTCCGCGTCAAAGATGATCGCCCTCTGGATTCGATCGAGCAGTTCCTGATCGCGAAAAGGTTTCTCGATGAAGTCGAATGCGCCTGCCTGGATGGCGCGCACCGCCATTTTGACATCGCCGTGGCCGGTTATGAAGATGATCGGCGCATGGTAGGCGTATTTTCCCGCCAGTTGCTCCTGTAGTTCCAGCCCGCTCAATCCGGGAATGCGCACATCGAGAACCATGCATCCCGGCGTGGTCGCGTCGTAGGCTTCGAGAAAAGCCTGTGCCGAGCTGAACAGTTCCACATTGAGCTGCACCGCTTCGATCAGCCAGCGCAGACTGCGTGCGACGGCTGGATCGTCATCAATGATAAATACGGTGGGCCCGCTCATCGTTGGGTTGTCCTGGTATGAAAGTCCGCAATGAAAATGTGAAGACGGTTCCGCTGTCGGGCTGCGGTAGTGCACGCAACTTCCCGCCGTGGGATTCGATGATCGAGCGGCTGATGGAGAGTCCCATGCCGACGCCTTCACGCTTGGTGGTGAAGAACTGATCGAAGATCTTGTCGGCAATCGATCTGCTTATACCCGGACCCGTATCGCCAACCTCGACCAGAATATCGCCCGCGTCCCGATGTTTGGTGCAAATGGTGATTTCCCGTTGTGGAGAATTGGACTCCACCATCGCTTCGACCGCATTGCGGACCAGATTGCAGATGACCTGTTCGATCATGATGGCGTCCGCCTGCACCTGCGGTAGATCTTCCGCCAGTTCCAGTGTCACCCGCGCGTCCTGTTGCCGCGTCTCCAATTCCACGAACTTGGCCACGCTGCGAACGATCTGATTGATATCGGCCGCAATAATCCGGGGTTCGCTTTTACGCACAAAATCGCGCACGTGGCGCATGATTTCTCCGGCGCGTTCCGCCTGCTCGCAGACCTCCTCGAGCGGTTCGATCAATTCCGTCGGCGCCACTTTTCCGCTGCGCAGGCGGTGAATGCAGCCGCGGGTAAAATTGGCGATTGCCGCAAGCGGTTGGTTGAGTTCATGGGCCAGCCCGGTCGCCATCTCGCCCATCGTGGACAGTCGCGCCACCCGTGCCAATTCCAATTGATGCTGGCGCGCCTGGTCCAGCGCCCACTTGTGCTCGGTGATGTCACGAGTGATGCCGAGCAGTGCGTAAACGGTGCCTTGTTCATCGCGCAGCGGAACTGCGTGCGTCTCCATCCAGCAGACCCGACCCTTGAGCGTAATCGACTTGAACTCGTAGACCATGGATTCGCCCGAGAAGACGCGCCGCATGTTTTCTTTGTAGAAAGGTATGAAATCCGGCGCGACAAAGTTGTAGATGGGTTTGCCGATGATCTCTGCGGGCGATCCCGCATCGAGCAGCGTAAGCCCTGCCGGGTTTATTTCCAGCACCGTGCCGTCGGAAGCTTGCAGCTTTACGCATTCCGGCTCCGATTCGATGATCGCCCGCAGGCGGGTTTCACTCTCCTCAAGCCGCTTCGTGATCTCCTGGTGGGCGACCTCCTGGTCGTGTATCCGACGCTCGGCCTCGCGGTGATTCAGGATCAGCACCGCACATCCGATCAGCGCCGATGTTGAAAGCCAACCAAGCGCTACCACACCCAACCAGATCGCATCGCTTTCCATAAGCACTCGTAGAAGATTGTTCGTTCCAAAATGATGTAACCGTAGCGGGTAACCGCGCAAGAGGGAAGCCGGCACAGGGTTGACCGGTTCGAGCAGACCAACGAACTGGATGCCGGCAACCCGTGCTGCACTGCCGCAGCGGCGCACCGAATCGGTAGTCGCGACACGCTTTGACGGTCACCGAAACACACTCGTCGCAGTGATGATCGCCGGTTGCAGGTCGAAGGTGTACTTACGTTATGCAATGATCGTTCCGTCGCGGCCTGACGGCACCGGCGCAGGGAGTTTAAACACGATTTAGTTGATGCCAGAGGTAGGAAAACTAGGGAAAAACCGACAGCTCACTAGGTGAATGTCCTAATTGCTATGGCTATCTCTCCGTCCTATGGTCGGGCATATACAATAAAAGGGGAGTCCCCGCGATTGGCGATAAAGCTGCCAATACCGCGCGCGGTAGGGTTTCCCGCATACTGAAAAGACTGAGGAGGGATAGATATGCTGGACTTCCTGTTTACCGGGTGGGGCGCATTCTGGATGACGCTGTTTATGCTCGCCCCGTTTGCGCTGATGTTTTACTGGATCATTCGCAGAAAGAGCGTCGTCGACCCCGGCCCCAGTGCCACCCCACGCAACAAGTTGTCGCAGCTTGAAGGCGTCTGGATGACCGTGGTCTTCGTGGTCTTCGTCGGCGTAAACCTCGCCAGTCTCAGATTCATGCCGACCATTGCCGCCGCGCATGCGGCGACCAGCGGGGAACCGGTTCAGGAGATCGAGCTGACCGCGCAATCCTGGTCCTACGACATCTCCAATCGCGAGATCGTGGCCGGTAGCCCGGTGCGTTTCTCCGGCAAGAGCAGCGACACCCAGCATGGTTTCGCTGTGTACCATCCTGACGGCAGATTGCTTTTCACCATGATACTCATGCCGGGCCTTACCAATCCGACTCAGGTAGTCCATACGTTCAAGGAACCGGGAAAATACAAGGTTCGCTGCCTCGAATACTGCGGCATCGTTCACCATGCCATGCAGGACGAATTAACCGTAGTTGCGAGCAACTGAGCGCATCTACTGCGGAGGAGGACATACAATGAGTATTGCCAGCACACTAGTTCAGAACACACCGATCTTCGGCAAGATGTTCACCGTCGACAAGAGCACCGGGCTTGAAGAAATCAATGCCTGGCCGGCCCTGATGATCATGACATCGTTCGTCTGGCTGGCCGTCGCCGGTGTGCTCGGCTTCGTCATGCCGGCGACGCAGATCTTCGAGCTCAACACCGATCTGTACTATACAACCATGACGCTCCACGCCGCGGCGCTCGTCTTTCCCTTCTCGTTCCAGCTCATGGCGGGAGTCGGGCTGCACCGGGTAGCCGGTTGCGTCGGTAAACCGATCACCGGCTGGCTGCCGGCAATGGTGTACATCACGATGAATCTCGGTGCAGCGATTCTCACCGTCGCCGTGCTGATGGGCCTGAAGGTCAGTTTCATCGTCATGTACCCGTTACCCCTGGTGGGTGCGCAGATGGGCGTCTGGAGCATGAACTCGGTGATCGTGGGCTTCACCGGCATCTACCTGGTGCTGGCCTGCATGATCCTGTTCTACCCACTGCTCGTGCTCAAAGTGATGTTTTTCGGCAAGAAGCGCCAGGAACTCTTACTCTCGCCACGTTCTCTGAACGATCCCGGCATGCTGGGCATGATCCTCGCCACACTGGTACTGTTGGTCACGGGTGCCCCGCTGGTGGTGGTCGGCACGACACTGGTGGCCGCGCTGTACGGGATCATCCCGATGTCCATGGCCGCCTGGGCGGCCGAGCCGGTGGTGTTCCAGTACAGCTTTTACATCTTCGCCCACAACCTGATGGAGGTGATGGCGCTGATGGTGACGAGCGCGATGTACGCGACGCTGCCGCTCTACCTCGCCGACGGTACGCGCAAGCTGTTTAGCAACAAGCTTGCCAATCTGGCGTTGTGGATCCTGCTGCTCACCTCGGTCACCTCGTTCCTGCACCACTTCATCACCCTGAGCCCCAATCAGCCGGTCGTGCTCTCCTACTGGGGCAATATCATGAGCTGGGGTACCGGCATCGGCGCGGCGATCACCATCTTCACCGTCTTCGCCACGATCTGGAAGCACGGCCTGCGGCCGGAGCCGGGCATTATCACAGTGCTGGTAGGTTGGCTGCTCTATATCCTCGACGGCGCCAGCGCAATGGTGACCTCGAACGTCGCCTGGGCGTACGTACTGCATGGCACGATGTGGCAGAGCGGCCATACCATGACGGTGATCGCGGCGATGTCCGCCATGTGGCTGGGGGTGCTCTATCACCACTACCCGGTGATCACGGGGCGTAAGCTCGATCCCGTGCTGGGGTCCTGGTTCGTCAAGCTCTTTACGATCGGCGGCGTAGGTGCGGCCCTGTCGATGCTGGCGGCCGGTTCCGCCGGCATGCCGCGGCGTTTCGCCGATTGGAACCAGGAGGGTTGGATGCTTTACGGCAATCTGATCGTAATCTTCGGGCTGATCCTGGGCGCATCTCTGGTCGTCTATGCCTACAATCTGATGAAGTCTCGCGAGATTTCCACGCCCCTGGGTGAGCAGGTACCGGCGTAGATCTCCAGCGCAAGATCTGTAACCCTATGAGAGCGTCCGCAGCGATGCGGACGCTCTGTTGTTTTGCACACCACCGACAGTCCCAGCAGCGGAGAGACGACGCTGCGCACTGACCTCACGAGGACCGTCATGCCTTGCACGCTTTGCGGCCTGCCCACGCCCAACCCGCCGATACGTGATGACGCGCACGAGTTCTGCTGTTATGGCTGCCGTGAGGTGTATCGCTGCTTCGGTGAGGCCGTGTTCGCAGCGCAGCGACAACGGACCCCTGATGCAGCACCTGCCGTTCAGGGGCAGGATGCCTATCTGTGGATCGATGGCATGCACTGCGCCTCCTGCGAGTTCCTTATCGAAAGAATCGCGCTGAAGGCCCGCGGTGTGCTCGCGGCGGTTTCAAGCTACGCCACCTCGACGGCAAAGATTACCTACGACCCTGACCAGATAAGCGAGGCTGAGCTGCCCACGCTTCTCAACCGCTCGGGCTACCATGCCCGGCTGCGCGATGAGGCGGCACCGGAGTACGACGAGCGACCGGATCTGCTGCGGATGCTGACGGGCGGCACCCTGGCATCCTTCGTCATGATGTTGTCGTTCCTGTTCATCTACCCCATCCATGCCGGTTTTGCGGTGCCGGCCGATTACGAGGCGATCAGCTGGGTGGCCTTCCAGGTGACGCCCATCGCCCTGTTTGTGTTGAGCACCATCGTCGTTTTCTACGTCGGTTTGCCCATCCTGCGCGGGGCATGGACGGGCGTGCGCGCCGGTCTGTTGAACATGGATTGCCTGGTTGCGCTCTCATTCCTCTCGGCCTATGGCTATAGCGTGGTTCAATTGTTCCACGATCCCATCGATCTCTATTTCGAAGTGGCAAGCACGCTGGTCGCGGTGGTGACCATCGGCCGCTACCTTGAGCGCCGCGTGCGCGTGCGCGCCACCCAGGCACTCAACACCATCATGCAGGCCTGGTCGCCCGAGGCCTGCGTGCGGCGCGGTGGCCAGTACGTCGTCTGCAAACTGGATGATCTGCTCCCCGGCGATCGCGTGCTGGTGCGTCAGGGGGAGACCATTCCCGTCGACGGCACCCTCGTCGTCGGCCAGGGCGCGATTGACGAATCACTCATGACCGGTGAGCCGTTTCCGATGGCGCGTGGCGCGGGTGAACAGGTCATCGGCGGCAGTGTATTGCTCGAGGGCAATCTGGAAATAGAGACGGGACCACAGGTGGAGAGCCGCATGGCGAACCTGGCGCGCATCCTCTGGAACATGCAGAGTTCCAGTGCCGGTGTTCAAGGCCAAATAGACCGGCTCTCGCGTGTGTTCGTGCCCGCCGTGCTGGTGCTCGCGGCACTGGTGGGATTCGCGTTTTACATCAGCGGTGCCCCGCTCGAGAGGGCGTTGCTGGCGAGTCTGGCGACGCTCATTGTCTCCTGCCCGTGCACCTTCGGTCTGGCGATTCCGCTGACCACGGCGGCGTCCATCAGTTCGGCGCTGCACCGCGGCATCATCGTCACCAGCGCCGACCTGTTCGAGCAGGAGCCGCATATCGATATCGTCGCTATCGACAAGACAGGAACGCTCTCCAGCGGCGAGATGGCCGTGGTCGAGGTGGTCGGCCCACCCGAAATCGCCGTTCATGCCGCGGCTGTCGAGCGCTATTCACCGCACCCCGTTGCCCAGGCTATCGCGCGGTTGGATACGGGTCTCAACGCCAGCGATATTCAGACCCACCCGGGCCGCGGTGCGTTGGGCAATATCGGCGGCCGGCGCGTGGCGGTCGGCAGCCGGACGCTGTTTGCGACCCTGGGCTGGGCGATTCCGGAGCCGCTCGCGGCCCGCATCGAGCAGAGTTGTCACGGTGAAGGTGTGGTCTCCTATGTCGGCTGGGATGGTCGTGCCGAGGGTGCGATCCTGACTCGTGACCAGTCCCGCCCGAACTGGGAGCGGATCGCCGAACGGTTGCGCCGGCTCAGCCGCGTGGTGCTGCTGACCGGTGCCGAGCACCCCAACGGCTATCAGGCACATACCGATGAAGTCCACGCCGGAGTGCCGCCCGAGGCCAAGGCGGCCGTGGTCCGTCAGCTCAAGACCTGCGGCAGGGTGGCGATGATCGGCGACGGCAGCAACGACGCACCGGCCCTGGCCGAGGCCGATCTCGGCATCGCCTTCGGTGCACCGACGGCCTTGGCGGCCGAGGCGGCCGATATCGTTATCCCCGGAAAACAACTGGAGCGCGTGCTTGACGCCTTCAAGCTCATCAGCGTCACCCGTAACCGTATTCGACAGAATCTCGGTTGGGCGCTTGCCTACAACGGGGTGGCGATCCCGCTGGCGATGACGGGTTATCTCAACCCCTTGGCGGCCGCCCTTGCCATGTCGGTGAGTAGCATTCTGGTGGTGCTGAACGCCTCACGGCCAATACTCCGCGAAGACCCTGTCGAAGCCGAAAGCTCGCCCGTACCTGGCGCTCTGTCGAGGATCCGTTTTCCGGCGTGACGGGCGCAATATTGCTTCAGCGCAGCGGCCCGGGATTGACCAGAGGCAAAAAAGGCTTTGACCCCTTTAACAATTTTTCCACATCATGTGGTGCAGCGGGGAAACAAAAGACAGGTTGTTTTCGTGGAAAATAAATCTGCCCCCCCTTTCCCTCCTTTGCTTCGCGGGCATGGAGAGATTCGACTCACGCGGTGATCTCTTGCCGCAGCCGAGAGAGTATTTGCTCTGTCGTGACAAATCCCACGGCCAGCGGCTCTGTCTCGCCATGGCGCTCCAGCAGCAGCGTCGGAAAGGAGCGCACGCCCCATTGCCGGCAGCGAACGAATTCCTGCTGAACCGCCTGCCGGGCTTCTGGTGAATCGAACACGGCACGAAATTCGTCGAAATCCAGTGCCAGGCCGGCGCAGATGCTGGCGTAGAAGTCCACCACTTTGGGGTCTTGTCCCTCTACATAGAACTTGTGTTGAACCGCCGAGAAAAACTTCAACGCGATCGAGATCGGAAGGCGATTCCGGGCCTGGAGCAGCTTGATGGTCGCCACGGCGCGGCAGGCGGGCTCGGTATCATAGTCGAAATGCGGTGCCTCCAGTAGCGTGAAGCCGAAGGGCTGGCCGGTGGTCTGGGCGATTTGCCGCCATTCGTTGCGCAAAAAGTCCTTGAACTCCGCGTTCCACGGGTCGCCGCCGCCCACCCGCAGGCCGCCCATGGTGATCGAGAATTCGATGCCCTCCGCCTCGCAGAAGGCCTCTACTGCGCCGACGGTGGGCGAGATGCCCCAGCACCAGGAGCACATCGGATCGCCGATATAGTGGATGGCCCAGCCGCGGCGCGCAGCAGGTGCGGCGGAATCGACGGGCTTGTCCAGGTCGGGCAGCAGGCAAGCGCCCGTGACAGGATCGCACTTCATCATGGCCGGAGATTCCTTCGGGCAGTTGCCTGAGCAGATTCGCTTCGATGGAGACCACTGGGGTCAGTCTTGGTTGATACTACGCTTACTCCGAAACTGCTCCGACTGAAAGTTATAGGTTCCATATATCATACTTTTCATACTACCAATGGTATTGCAGATAAAGAGATAGATAGTTGCTGCCGCCCTTTATCCGCCCGAAGGCAGATGATGATTCAAATATGGAAGACCGATGGTGAATGCCGGCGCCAAGGTAGACTTCACGCATTGTGCCAACGCCAAAGGCGTCGCCCAGACTAAAATCGGCCGTGATGTCCATATAGTTCATGAGCTGACTGGAGCGATAGCCTTTTTTGTCCATCTCTCTTTGTTCAAGATTGCCAACGGTCTCAATGTAGGACAAACCCTCAGCCAGACCAATTCGCCAGCGCACCGGCCAGGTCATGTTGTAATAGGCCTTGATAGCCAGAATATATTCCCTGCTAGGCTGCTTGTTATAGGTGATTGTACAGGGATTAACACCGTCACAGGGGTTATTGCCAAGACCAACCGAGTCAGGCGTGTTGATGCCCTGCCCGGGTATCAGAGTCTGGCTGTAGGGGTTGGCGCCATGGTGATACACATAACCGGTAGTTATATAGAGATCGAGATCTTCAATTCCAAACAGACTGTCCGCGATTGGATGCCCATAAAAAAAAGATGTGAACTGATTGTTCTGCTCGTCATCCTCTACGTTAAACTCAATAATCTCCCCCACGTTTGATGGTGTTGCCCAGCCATGAGCGACCCGAATATAAGGTTTTGACATTAGTGACGGTGTTTTCCTGTTGGTTCTATCATTAAAGAAAGCGACCCCCATATAGACTTCACCGTAGGAGCCATCCTGGATGCTGATCGAGTTGCGGGTATTGCTATCCAGGACAGTATACTGAGCGCGACCGATAAGATAAAAATTGCTCACTACGTGATAACGCAACTCGCTACCCACTGTTATATCAAACCCGCTGCCGATTTTATTGTTTAAAGTACTGGATGGAGTAGCCGGATTGTTAAAGCCATCCAGACCATAGTAATAATTGTTGAAGTCAGCACTCTTGAAGCGCAGATCGACGTATGGAAACAATTCCCAGGAACCGGACTTCCAGTAATAACGTGTATTCAAGGAAGTGTAGTACCGACTATCCTGGTCGCGTAATATCTCAAAGTTGGCTTCAAAATTATCGTTAAAGTGATATTTTACTTGCCCGCCGATATCAAGCGCATTGCCCTGCACCAGGTTCTGATATTCCGCAGGAATGTCAAAATAGCGGTACTTTCCAAGCAGGCTGAATTGCCACGCATCGTTTTTATATATCTTTACACCACCGCTCAAACCGCGAATAAAAAATCGATCGCCGTCGTAATATAGAAGTGGGATCAGATCCCGAACGTTTTCTTCTTTTGCCTTAAGCGGGATGGTTGCGCTTCGTATGCCTATAGCGACACCCCAATTTTTCTCAGGGATGTCGTAGGCATAGCTCGACATGGAAAATGTAATAATTGCTATTCCTGCGGTTACTCTTTTCATTTCATATATGTCGGTGGAGATTCAGCATATGGGAAAATCCGGGCCAGAGAGCGCACGCTCTAGTATTGGTGCTGCCTCTACTGGAAATAATTGCTCTCTGACCCAGGCGGCTGAAACTGGCGGCTCGAAACTGTGGTCTGTCTCCGATTGTTTATCTATGGGCTGAATCCGTGGTTCTTTACTAGAACCTATCGCAGAATCTCCCGCGTGCTGTGTTGAGCCCCAGAGGTGCGCTGGGTAGGCCCGAAGGCGCAGCCAATAGCAACGCTATTGGCAAGTCGAGAACACCGCCAGCGCACCTCTGGGGCCAACCCGAAGGGCCGGGCGCTCGCGGCTCCAGCGCGGTGTTGCGGCTCGCTCATTGGGAATGACCCAACCACGCTCGCCGCGTTTGGCGCTGGAGCCACGAGCGACCGGCACAGCTCGCGGGGGATTTTGAGATAGGTTCTAATAGGCTATGAATAGTAAAAACGCACCAATTAACAGGTAAATACAGATAAAACTATAGTATAAAACCGGGCTATCTGTTTTAGCATAATAATTTGGTCGTAGACCTCTCGATCCAGCCATGATTTTGCCGGATATTAAACCCCAAATAGCCATACCTATTACTATAAGGCTTATGATTGTCAGAAGTAGAGGTGACATATATATGCTTATATTGTTGTGTGGGTGGTTACGATTAACCCCGGCCGCAGTCTGCGAAGCAGGCGAAGCTGTCTTTGAGTATTACGCATTTGCCAGTGTCCCATTAGCTTGAAAGCAACATATGGAATATTTATTCCCTCCGCCCCCTTTTTGTGCATTTTATAGCATCTTTTACAAACATTAGGTTTCGCCCAAGCTGACTGCGATAGTCCCAAGATCAGCTTGGCCATCCCAAGAAAAGACGATGCTCTTTTCGAAGTCATTAGCCGTAGCGTAAAGCTCCAACGGACGATACGCGAATTCCCTGCCATCGAATCTCCGCGAAGAAAACCCGGACATTGACAATACCAGCTCGTAGCCGCAGATCTTGAATCCGATACCGGTAAGTCTGCCATGGCCAGAGATGATCGCCTGGATCGCGAGCCCGCTCGGCCCTTTGAACTCATGCCCCTTTGACCTGCACACGTATAGCCCCTGCCCATCGGGAAACTGCGTACCCGAGAAGAGAATGTCCAACCAGTACTTCGGTATGGATAGATCGGCGTGGCGATCGAGAACGAAAGAGTTCGAGCTTGCGAGACCACACAAAGCTTTCAGTAACCACCGCTCAAGATCATGGCCACTGAATAGATGTAGACGCCTCTGTTTACTTCCCGCTGCACCGCGCTCATCGAAAGCTTGAAAGATACTTAGAGCTATTGCATCAAGAGTTGCCAATGCCGAATTGTGCCTCTCGCAAAGTACCTTCGAAGCCAATGAGTTTGGACTCAATTTCTTGCTCTCGTCACCGGTCCAAGAGAGCCCTGATACTGTCAAAGCACCTTCGGAATCTAGTAACTTGAGCAGAACTTCTGAAACGTAGTGCTCTCTAGAAATTCCCGATCCGCAGTCATTCAACTGGGCTGCATAGCACCGCTCAACTTGATTCCCGGTAGCGGCTCCGGGTGGGCTTGATGAAACCGGTTGTTTGACTAAACCGCGAGAAGTGAGGCAGCACTTCTCGGCTGGCGACGCCGACCCACACGGACAAGGCGCATCGGGGAGTATAGCGAAACGAACTTGCCCACCAACTACGGTTCTGAACGGTTTTCCCACGACGTTGATCGGTGAAACCTAACGCCGTGCTAGTTCACGCCGCTTTGCGGCGCCCCAGCAGCCGAAGGCTGCGAATTGAGCACCTAGTTATGAGTTTCAATGCTTGGGTACACCCCTGCCAATGTAAAGGAACAGCCCAGAACAAATAGAAAGGCGGAGCTGTATTTAAGGCCTTTGTACGCGATATTAAGCAACTTAAACAAAAAATCCCCGATTCCACTTATGAATGATAGCGGCCTATTTTCGGTATAAAACTTGTCTGAATGATCTTGCCTGCGGTATCTGTCTCTGGAAGCATTGAACTCAGCAACTAGTTTCATTAGTAGAAGTAAAACTATGGCCAAAACAAAAGAAAAGCTGCCATAGAATTGATAAATAGTAGGGGTATCATTGCTTGTTAAGAAGCCAATTGTAATTGTTGCCGCCGCTGAGTTTGCGAGCCACAGAGTTTTCTCAAACTCATTTATGGCTTGGCTCTCTGCATCTCTAGACCTATCAAAATCATTTTTCAGCCAAGCTTTAACTTCATCGAGCTTTCCTGCTTTATCTAAATCTCGAGGTGTCAGATTTTCAGGTTCCATTTTATTACTCATAACAGTTTTTTCAACGGAACAATTCAGATATCTCCCGCGCAGTCTATTTCTGACAACGCCGAAAAAATCCCCAAGCATTCTACGAGATGGAATTACAGTCAGAGAATTATACGGAAGTGTTCCAGCTAATTCCCTGCCGTCTATTTATTATGTCCAAAAGAGAACATATCCCTATCGCTTTGAAGATTCAATGGTTTTTCCGTCGCCAAAATTGCTGTCCTGGAAATATACGGAACGATTCCATTGAACTGGGTAGATTTGAACCTTCCCGACTCAGATCCCAGTCGTATTGCTGTCAATAACATCGGTATTCGGAGAAGCATGTCATGGACGATATCCCTATACCCTTGAACAGGGAAAAGAGTCCTTTCTTGCGACAAGTTCGCGCGGTAATTCGAGAGCGTGGGCTGGCCTGTAAAACCCAAAAAACCTACCTGAATTGGATCAGAAAGTTCATCTGTTTCCATGACAAGAAACACCCGGTGGATTTAGGAGAGCAGCAGGTTTCGAAGTTTTTGTCGGACCTGGAAACCTCAGGGTCTGTCCCCGACTGTTTTCGATTCAGGAATTGCTGGGGCACTCCAACGTCGCAACCACCGAGATATATACACATGTAGTCAAATGCGGTGGAAGGGGCGTGATCAGCCCTGTGGATTCGGTTTGATCGCGTATTGTCGGGATGGCCGGACTACCCTGTATTGCGCATCCCTGCGGCGATTCCCGCAATGGTCACCAGCAATGCATCCTGCAACCGTGGATCGGCGTTTTTCCCTTGCTCGCGCACGGCGCTGAGCAGTTCCACCTGCATGAGGTTGAGCGCGTCGGCGTAGGGGTTTCGCACCTGGATGGAGCGCAGCAGGTCCGGGTTTCCCTGCAACGGTTCCTGATGCCCGATGACATCGAGTACGGCCTGGCGCGTGTGGAAAAAACGCCGGCGCAGCGAACCGCCCAGCGGCTGCAGCTCAGCGGGCACCAGCCCGGCGTCGTAGCAGGCGGCGATATTGGGGTCGGCCTTGGCGATCACCATCTCGACGAGATTGAGGGTGGCGGCGAAGAACGGCCACTCGGTGATCATCTCGGTGAGTTTCGGGCCCAGTCCGTTGTCGAGCGCTTCGCGCAGCGCCACACCCACGCCCAGCCACGCCGGCAGCAGCAGGCGGTTCTGCGTCCAGGCGAATATCCACGGAATGGCGCGCAGGCTTTCGATACCGCCTTCGGCGCGGCGGCGCGCAGGGCGGCTGCCGATGGCCAGTTCGCCCAGTTCCTGTTCCGGCGTGGCGGCGCGAAAGTAAGGCACGAACTGTGGAGTGTCGCGCACGATTTCGCGATAGCCGCCAACGGAGTCGTCCGCCAGTTGCTGGATCAGTTCACGCCATTCGGCCTTGGGTTCCGGAGGCGGTACCAGCGTCGCTTCCAGCACCGCCGAGGTGTAGCTCTCCAGCGTGCGCAGCGCCAGCCGTGGCAGGCCGAACTTGGTGCGGATCATCTCGCCCTGTTCGGTGACGCGCAGATTGCCGTTCACCGATCCGGGGGGCTGTGACAGTATCGCCGCGTGTGCGGGCGCACCGCCGCGGCCGGCCGAACCGCCACGGCCGTGAAAGAGACGCAAGCGCACGCCGTGACGCCGGCAGACCGTGGTGAGCTGTTCCTGCGCGCGATACTGCGCCCACGCGGCCATCAGCAGCCCGGCATCCTTGGCGGAATCGGAGTAACCGATCATCACCTCCTGAAAATCGCCGATGCGCGAGCGGTAGGCGGGCAACGAGAGCAGTCGGTCGATGCTGTCGGCCGCCTGCTCCAGATCGTCCAGTGTTTCAAAGAGCGGTACCACCGGCATGGGATGCGCCAGCCGCGCCTCTTTCTGCAACAACGCCACTTCGAGCACGTCGGAGGGATCGGTGGCCATGGAGATGATGTAACTGCCCAGCGTCTCTTCGCCGCGGTCGGCGAGCATGGTGAAGGTGTCGAGCACCTCCTGGACTTCGGGATTGGCCGGCAGATCGGGCGGAATCAACGGGCGGCGGTTGTCGAGTTCGGAAAGCAGCCACTGCTGGCGGCGCTCTTCGCCCCATCTGTTGTAGGTACCCAGACCGAGATGTTCGGTGATGGTATTGAAGACATCGCTGTGGCGCGTCGATTCCTGGCGGATGTCGAGGCGCATCAGCGTGGTGCCGAAGCAGACCGTCCGGCGGATCGTATCGAGCAGCTTGCCGTCGGCGACGCGCCCGGCACCCACCTCGTGCAGGGAGCGGTAGCAGAGCAGCAACGGTTCCAGCAGCTGCTCGCGGGTGAGATAGGGACGCGGGCCGGGATGTTGGGTGCGGTCGATGCGCGCCTCGGCCCAGTCGCGGGTGGCGGCGAGGCGGTCGCGCACCTCGCGCAGCAGTTCGCGGTAGGGTTCGGGGCAATCGCCGACCCGTGCGCGCAGCTCATCGCTCGCCTTGCGCATCGAGAGTTCGGCGCGCAGCACGCTGATATCGCGCCAATAGAGATCCGCCGCCATCCAGCGCGCCAGCAGGCTCACCTCGCGGGTCACGTCGGGCGTGACGTTGGGATTGCCGTCGCGATCGCCACCCATCCAGCTGCCAAAGCGCACCGGTGCAAGATCCAGCGGCAGCGATTCACCGGTGTGTGCGCGCACCAGCCGGTCGAGTTTGCGCAGATAGCGCGGCACCGCCTGCCACAGCACCGTCTCGATCACGGCGAAGCCCCACTTCGCCTCTTCGACCGGCGTCGGACGCTTACGGCGGATCTCGTCGGTCAGCCAGTAGGCGCTGATCTCGCGGCGCAACTCGTCGATGATCAGGCGTTGCGGTTCACCGGTACGTCGCGCCAGTTCCAGCGCTTCCAGTTGCGCAGCGATATTGTTGTCCTTGCGGATCAGCGTGCGGCGTTTGACCTCGGTCGGGTGAGCGGTGAGCACCAATTCGATGTTGAGGTTGCGCAATGTCTGCAGTAGCCGTTCGGAAGTGATGCCTGATTTCAGCAGACGCCCCAGACAGGCATCCAGCGCCGCAGGGTCTTGCGCCTCGGCGATTACCTGACCGTAGGGGCGCGCGCCGTGCGCCTGTTCGGCGATGTTGGCGAGATTGAGAAACTGTGTGAACGCGCGCGCCACCGACAGCACCTCCTGCGGCGCGAGTTCCGAGATGATGTCGTGCAGTGCGCTGCGATCGTAACCCTTGGCTTCGTGAATTGCCTTGGCCTGCTTGCGCACGGCCTCGACCTTGTCGAATACCTCGCGACCGGCCTGTTCGATGAGCGTTTCCCCGAGCAGTTCGCCGAGCAGGCGTACGTCATCGCGCAACGAGGTGATGGGATTGTGTTCCGGGTCGTCCTTCATGCCTGTAATTTACGCGTAGTACTGTGGCTAGCGCAATTTGGAGGCTGGGGAGGATTCGCCACTCTCGCCAATCCGGCAGGAAACGCCAGAAAACCATCAATTGTGCCATCAATCGGCTGTGCGCGATGATGTTCAGCATTAGCGGCCGTGTTTTCATCTGCACGCCTGGCGTCTTGGCGGCATAAAAAGAGTTGCCAAGGTGGAAGAGCGGTATCGGGCAGCCAGTTCAACCTGATTTCATCCTATCCGTATCGTCGCCATCCGCAATATCGGGCAAGTTTGACCACCGGTGTAGGCTGGTCCAGAATTTCTTCACCTTCAAAGGACGAACAGAGACGATGAAGTCGCTACGCCCGGCGTGGGTATTGCTGGTTGTTGCCTCCCTGGCGGGTTCCGGCTGCGTCGAGGCCGCCAAGGTGCAGCACACGCAACAGGCGACCTTCGAGGTGGTGGCCGTCGCCGACAATCTCGAACATCCCTGGGGCATGGCCTTTCTTCCGGATGGCGCCCTGCTGGTCACCGAGCGCCCGGGGCGGTTGCGCCTGATCAGCGCCGCCGGGGTGCTGCAGCCGCAGCCCATCGCCGGCGTGCCGGAGGTGGTGGCACGCGGGCAGGGCGGGCTGCTCGACGTCGCACTGCACCCCGATTTCAGGACCAACCGCCTGCTCTATCTCAGCTACGCGGGCCGCGGTCCCGACGGCGTCAATACCGAGGTGGTGCGTGCGCGCTTCGACGGGCGGCGTCTTCATGACGCTCGGGTGATCTTCCGCGCCCTGCCGAAAACCGGCGGCAGCAATCACTACGGCAGCCGTTTGTTGTTCGATCGCGATGGCTATCTCTTCGTCACCCTGGGTGACCGTTACAACTACCGCGATCGCGCGCAGTCGATCGAGGATCACCTGGGCACCATCGTGCGCCTGCACGGCGACGGTGGGGTGCCGGCGGACAATCCCTTCGTCGACCGTCCCGGCGCCCAGCCGGAAATCTACAGCTACGGCCATCGCAATGTGCAAGGCATAGCGCTGCGCCCGGGCACCAACACGGTCTGGGCCCATGAGCACGGACCGCGCGGCGGTGACGAGGTCAACATCCTGAGGCCCGGCGCCAACTATGGCTGGCCGGCCATCACCTACGGCATCGACTACTCCGGTTTCAAGATCTCTGACTTGACCGAGGCGCCGGGCATGGAGCAGCCGGTGGTCTACTGGGATCCCTCCATCGCGCCTTCGGGTATGGCGTTTTATAGCGGCACGCAATTCCCGCAATGGCAGGGCGATCTCTTCGTCGGGGCGTTGGCGAAACGGCATCTGCGCCGTCTCGAACTCCAGGGTGACAAAGTGGTCGCGCAGGAGGTGCTGCTCGGGGAGTTGCGCGAGCGCATCCGCGATGTGCGTTCGGGGCCCGACGGTTTTCTTTACCTGCTGACCGACAGCTCGAACGGTAAGTTATGGCGGCTCGAACCGCGCGATTGAGAACGTTTTTCGGAATCCTGGACGTCTTGCACATCGGCAACCCCAATGAGCGGTGTACCTTGCGTGCACGAACCGTTTACACTGCTGGTGAAGTCTATTCTGAACAGGATGCCCCGATTGGAAGTTTTGCCCGCTGTGTTTGGTCGCCGAATCCCCACATAAAGTAACCCATTCATGGATCCCGTTTCACAGGGCGTCCTGGGCGCCGTGTTTGCCCAGACGCGCGGCCCAAAACAGGGTTTGGCCAAAGCCGCCGTTATCGGCGCCATCGCGGGAATGGCGGCGGATCTGGATATACTGATCAAGTCATCCGCCGATCCGCTGCTGGCGGTCGAGTTTCATCGCCACTTCACCCATTCGCTGTTGTTCATCCCGATCGGTGGTTTGCTGTGCAGCCTGCTGCTGTACCCGATACTGGGTAAACGCTGGCGGCTGAGTTACGCACAAACCCTGATGTGGAGCATCATCGGTTATGCCACTCATGGTTTGCTGGACGGGTGCACGACTTACGGCACCAAGCTGTTGTGGCCGCTCAGCGACCAACGCTACTCCCTGGATATCATCTCCATCGTGGATCCGCTGTTCACCGTCCCGCTGTTGGTGTTGGTGTCGTGCGCGGCGATTACCAGGTCGAGGCAATACGTCAAATGGGCGATGCTCTGGGGTGCCGTCTATTTATCTATCGGCTACCTGCAGCACGAGCGAGCCGAGGCCATTGGTTTTGAGGTGGCGCAGAGCCGCGGGCATCAGGTGTTGCGCCTGGAAGCCAAACCCAGTTTTGGCAATCTGGCGGTGTGGAAGGTGGTGTACGAAACCGCCGACAGATTCTATGTGGATGCGGTCAAGCCCTCGTTTTCAGAACCGACAATTTGGCCAGGTGACAGTGTTTTGAAACTCAATGCCGGCCGTGATTTTCCGTGGCTCAGCCCGGAGTCGCAGCAGGCGCTCGATATTGAGCGCTTTAGCGAGTCGTCGGCTGGGTATATCGCTGTCGATCCGCGCAATGGGCAGCGTATCGGTGACGTGCGTTATTCGATGCTGCCGCAGAAGATCGCGCCCCTCTGGGGTGTCGAATTGTCGCCGACCGCAGGTGCTGACGATCACGTGGCTTTTTATGCACAACGTGACAATGCCCGGGCGGCGCTAAAACGCGTGGCGCGTATGATTTTTGAGTGAATCTCCGCCCGTTGTCGATTGATGACCTCGGTTTGCACATTGGTATTCCAGGCCTGTTCGCTGGATTGCTGGACCGCGGACTGCTTTACTCGATGGTGGGCGGGCGCGGGATCGATGAGTTGCTCGCGCGCACGCAGTGGCGAAGCTGCATCCGCGCGCACGTGATATTCGGTATCACACGAGTTAGGTAAAAGTTGGTGCTATCCACAGACAAAGTGATCATGGTGCTCGAGGATCAGGACATGCAGCGGCAGATTGTCATGCGCATGTTGCACAGTCTGAACTTTCAAGAAGTGCTAATGGCCGCCAATGGCAGGGAGGCGCTGGAGTTGCTGAATTCCCCCTCGGTTCCGCAACCGGAGATCGTCCTGTGCGATCTGGATATGCCGGAAATGGACGGCATGGAGTTCATCCGGCTCATCAGTCAGGCGAAACCCCACTTGTCGGTCATCATTACCAGCAGTCTGGACAGGCCGTTGTTGCGCTCGGTTGAGAAGATGTGTGTTGCTTACGGTGCCAGGCTGTTGGGGACTATTGAAAAACCCATCGACACAGAACGCCTGATGGCTCTGCTGGAGCAGCACACGCCGGTTGACCGTGATTCGTCGGGTTATGCTGAAAAACAGCCGATGCTGACACTCGAACAGATTGTGTCGGGCATCGAAAGAATGGAATTCAGACCGTTTTTCCAGCCCAAGTTTAATCTGGTGACAGGGAAGCTGATTGGCGCGGAAGCCCTGGTGCGTTGGCTGCATCCACAGCACGGCATCGTCAATCCGCAGGCCTTTCTACCAGTCCTCGAACGAAACCGGCAAATGGACGATATTACCTTTCTGATGCTGGCGCTATCCGCCCAAAGTTGCCGGTCGTGGCGACAGCGCGGATACGAAGTTCCGGTTTCGGTGAACCTGTCGCTCGTTTCGCTCTCCGATACCACTTTCGCGGAGAAGGTGTTGAATACGGTGCGTATTGCCAAATTGGAGCCACAATACGTCACGCTGGAAATTACCGAAACCGCCGCGACCGCAGAGATAGCTCCGGTGCTGGAGAATCTGTCCCGGCTTCGCATGTGGGGATTCGGCCTTTCCATCGATGATTATGGAACCGGATTCTCCAGCATGCAGCAACTGACGCGAGCGCCTTTCAGCGAACTCAAAATAGACAGGAGTTTTGTCACCGGCTGTGCCGGGAGTTCGGAGGCGCAGATCATCATCCAGTCAAGCCTGGCGGTTGCCAAGGGGATGGCGATCACAACGGTCGCCGAAGGTATAGAAACCCAAGCGGATTGGGAACTCCTGAGAGAGATGGGCTGTGATGCGGCGCAGGGGTTTTTCCTGGCAAAACCCATGGACGACGCAGCGTTTGTCGATTTTTGTGCGGCGCATGCATGATGGGCGCCCGATCCCGGTTGGGGATGGTTCTGCGCAGAGTCCGCCCCCGCTGCAATCGACGGCAACTGGAAACAGGGGTGCACGGGGCCGGGCACGGTTTCGAGCAAGCTGGCAACCCTGCAGAACACAGTGGGCAGGATGAATAATGCAGCGTTATAAGATTCTGCATCGTACCTATTACAATTTCTCCGCCGCTGTGCAGCTCGGACCCCATGCTTTGCGTTTGCGGCCTAGAGAAGGCCACAATTTGCGGATCGAGTCATCGAAGCTGGACATCTCACCGCGGGCCAATCTGCAGTGGTTTTTTGATGTCGAAGACAACTCGGTGGCCATTGCCACCTTCGATAGATCGACCAATCAACTCCTGATTGAGAGCGAAGTGATCATTCAGCAATACGATCAGACCCCGTTCAATTTCCTGGTGACTGATGCGGCGGCGGATTACCCGTTCACCTACGCGGCAGAGGACGAGTTGGTGTTGGCCCCCTATAGGGTGGCTGCCGAGGAGCCTGGCGACGATGCGCTCGCTGAGTGGATCAAGGGTATCTGGCAACCCGGCGAGTCCCTCCCAACCTTTGCCTTACTGCAACGACTCAACGGCGCCATCCACCAGGGATGCTCCTACCGGTTGCGCGAGGAACCCGGCGTACAAGCCGCGACGCGGACGCTGGAGCTGGGTACGGGTTCGTGCCGCGATTTCGCGCAGCTGTTCATCGAGGTGGCACGGCACCTGGGTTTTGCTGCACGCTTTGTCAGCGGTTATCTCCACGCCCCGCCCACGACAATCGATTTCGGTTCGACCCATGCCTGGGCCGAGGTGTACCTGCCCGGTGTGGGATGGAAGGGGTTCGATCCCACGGTGGGTGAACTCGTCGGGCCCAACCATATCGCTGTGGCGGTGGCGAGGTTGCCGGAATCGGTGCCGCCGGTAGCTGGTTCATTCGTTGGTCCGCCCGGAACGGCGCTCGACGTGGGTGTCTGGGTGAGCGCTCTATAAACGGGCGGCCGAATATCATGGCGCACAGTCGAGTGCGGACTGAGACCGGCATGGCTGTCAGGCGGCTGCTTCCAGCGCATGCATCGGCGTATCAGGCGCTTATGCTGGAAGCGTACGCATTGCATCCCGATGCGTTCACATCGAGCGCCGCGGAGCGCGCTGTGCTCGCGCCTGACTGGTGGGCAGCGCGCTTATCGGGTGACTCGCAAGCTGCCGAGATCGTGGTCGGCGTATTTCAAGGGCAATGCCTGGCGGGGGTCGCCGGTCTCGCGTTCGAATCGCGCGAGGAGGTTCGCCACAAAGCGAGGCTTTTCGGCATGTATGTGGCGGTCAGGTTTCGGCGTCGCGGTTTCGGTCGTCAATTGGTCCAGGCCGCGTTGGCGGAGGCCAAGACGCGCACCGGCATGCGGGTGGTTCAGTTGACCGTGACACAGGGGAATCAGGCCGCCCAGGCGTTGTACGTGCAATGCGGCTTCGTTCCGTTTGGCATCGAACCGCTGGCGGTTGCCGTGGGCGCTGGCTTCGTGTCGAAAATCCAGATGTGGTGCGACGTCGGCACCAGCGAGGCCAACGCGCGGAACTGACCTCGGGTTCAAACCTGCAGGCACCGCCAGACTGTTGTTTACCGCTCGCTGCCAACACTCAGCGCTCTACGGAAGGAAATGCCGTGACCACCGCTGCCAATATCGTCATCGCCCTGGTCGCTCTGCTGCATGTCTACTTTTTGGTGCTGGAGATGTTTCTGTGGGATAAGCCTCTGGGGCTGCGAACCTTCGGTCAAACAAGAGCGGCTGCTGCCGCGACCAAAGTCTTGGCCGCCAACCAGGGTCTGTACAACGGGTTTCTGGCCGCTGGCCTCATCTGGGGGCTGAGCCTGGGCGCCGACGGCACCAGCATCAAAATCTTCTTTCTGAGTTGCATCCTGGTGGCGGGCATCTTTGGTGCGGCGACAGCCGATCGCAAGATTCTCTTTGTACAAGCGTTCCCCGCGGCGATAGGCTTGGCGCTGGTGGGGCTCTCCTGAACGGTGAGCACCTCCTATCTTTAGAGACGCTTGACGCTATCGCGAGGTGATCCATGGCCATCATTGAACAACGACTATCGGCGCTGGGGCTGGTGCTGCCGCCGCCTGTGAAACCGCCTCCCGGTGTCGTGCTGCCGTTTCAGTTCGTCAGGCTGTCGGGTAACCGTGCTCTTGTCTCCGGTCATGGCCCGCAGAATGACGATGGTTCGATCGCCGCGCCGCTGGGTAAGCTCGGCGGAGAAATCACCGTCGAACAGGGCTATTTGGCCGCGCGCCTGACCGCGCTCTCGATTCTGGGCAGTCTCAAACGCGCGCTCGGCGACCTCGACCGTATCACCGCCTGGGGGCGCGTCTTCGGCATGGTCAACTCGGCTGAAGGCTTCAATCAACAACCCAGCGTCATCAACGGGTTCTCGGATCTGATACTCGAACTCTATGGTCCGGAGGTCGGCGCGCATGCACGCAGTGCGGTTGGGATGGCCGAGTTGCCATTCGATATTCCGGTTGAGATCGAAGGTGAAGTCGAGTTCGATCAGCAAATGAAGTGACTGGATCGGACGCCGCACTGGCGCGCTGATTTCACCGGTATGACGATAGCGTCAAGTACCGTAGTCCGCAGGCAGGGCGTACAAAACGGAAAGTAGGATTTGCGATGAGTCTTCAAACCGGCTTTCCGGTATGGTGGGATGGTCAAACGATTCCATGCCCATGATTGCCGCCGTCACCTCGCTCTTTTCGCTGCTACTCGGCACCGCCATCCTGTTGGGCGGGATCGGTTTGCTTGGCACGCTGCTCGGTGTGCGCGGCACTCTGGAGGGATTCAGTCAAAGCGAGATCGGCGTGATGATGTCCGCCTACTTCGCCGGCTACGTGGTGGGCACGCAGGCGGTACCGAGCATGATCCGCCGTGTGGGGCATATCCGCGCCTTCGCCGCCATGGCCGCCGTCGCCGCCGCGGCCGCGATAAGCCATGCGCTGTTCGTCACGCCCGTGGCGTGGATGGTGCTGCGCGCGGTGATGGGGGTATGCGTGGTCGGGCTCTACATGGTGATCGAGAGCTGGCTCAACGCCAACGCACCCAACGAGCGCCGTGGCCAGGTGATGGCCATCTACATGTCGGTCACGCTGCTGGCCATGGCCGGTGGCCAATATCTGATGTTGCTGGCGCCTGTTGCGGGTTTTGAGCTGTTTGCGCTGACCACGATTCTGATGGTGATGGCGCTGGTGCCGATTGCCCTGACCCGTATCGATCAGCCCGCGGTGATCGAACATCACGGGCTGCGGATTCGTCGACTGTTCCAGGTATCGCCGCTGGGCGTGGCCGGCGCCTTCGTGACCGGGGTGGCCAACAGTTCGTTCTTCGGCATGGCGGCGGTCTTTGCCGCGGGGATCGGGCTCGATGCACCGCGTATCGCCGCCTTCATGAGCGTCACCATTCTTGGTGGGGCGCTGCTGCAGTGGCCGCTGGGTCATATCTCCGATCGCTACGATCGGCGCAAGGTGCTGACGCTCAACTGCGCGGCCGCGGCGCTGCTCGGCGGCGTGGCTTACGGGGTGATGGATCACTCGTTGACCGGGCTGCTGGTCTGCATGTTCCTCTACGGGGGGCTGGCCTTCGCCGCCTATTCACTGAGCGTTGCCCACGTCAACGACCATCTGCCGTCGTCGCTGGCGCTGGAAGCCTCCAGCGGGCTGTTGCTGATCTATGGCGCGGGCTCGGTGCTGGGACCTGCCGTGGTCGGAGTGCTGATGGATGCCTTCGGCGTGAGCATGCTGTTGCTCTATTTTGCCGGCGCTTTTGGAGCGCTGACGCTCTTCGCGCTGTACCGCATGACGGTGGCTGCGCCGGTCAGTCTGGAGGATCAGGGGAGTTTTGTCGCGGTGATGCGCACCTCGCCGGCGGTGCTGGAACTGGATCCGCGCAGTCACCTGGAAGAGAAATCGACACCCTGAGATCTATCCATCGATTCCTTGATCTGTGGGGTATCGCGGCCGCGGCGATTCCGCTATCTTCAATCGCTCCACAGGTGCTTGCGCTCTTTAAAACCAGGCATTGGCAGTGAGTAAATGATGACCTCCGACGCCCAGGCTTCCACGCGACAACTCATCGACCCGTTCGGGCGCCGTATCGACTACCTGCGCGTATCGGTGACCGATCGCTGCAATTACCGCTGTTTCTATTGCATGCCGCCCGAGGGGCTGGAGTGGCGCCAGCAGCGCGACATCCTCAGTCACGAGGAGATGGCGCGCCTGATCCGGATCTTTGTCGAAATGGGCGTTAAGAATGTGCGCCTGACCGGCGGTGAACCCCTGGTGCGGCGCAACCTCATGGCGCTGGTGCGGATGATCGGCGAGATTCCCGAGGTCTGCGATCTCTCCATGTCCACCAACGCCCACCTCCTGGGGAGATTCGCGGCAGAGATGAAAGAGGCCGGTGTGTCGCGCGTCAATATCTCGCTCGATTCACTCGATCCCAAGGTTTTTTCCGAGATCACCCGCGGCGGCGATCTGGCGGCGGTGATACGCGGCATCGATACCGCGCTGGCCGTGGGCCTGACACCGGTCAAACTCAACATGGTGGTGATGAAGGGGCTCAACGACGGGGAGATCGAAGCGATGGTGGAGTTCGCTGTCGCGCGCGGTGCCGATCTGCGCTTCATAGAGACCATGCCGGTGGGCGCGGCGGGGGGCGAGGGGGTCGACTACTACTACCCGGCCGATCAGATTCTGGAACGGGTGCGTGCCCGCTTCGGCGGTGATCTGGTGCCGGTGGGCACCACCAGGGGCGCAGGTCCAGCGCGTTACTATCAGGTGGGAAACGGGTCGGTGCGCATCGGCGCGATCACCGCCATGTCGCGCCATTTCTGCGAGACCTGCAATCGGGTGCGGCTCACCGCCCGGGGGGATCTGGTCTTCTGCCTCGGCAAAGACGACTTCGTGCCGTTGCGCGACGAACTGCGCGGCGGCCTGAGCGATGAGGCATTGAAAGAGGTGCTGATCGGCGCTATCGCGCGCAAACCCATGAAACACGATTTCCTCGAAGCGGGGCAGGCGCCGCTGCACGATATGACCAGCCTGGGCGGCTGACCATGCCGCCGGTTCTGCCCGCACATCAGCGCATCGCCGCCGCGATGTGCGCCGCGACCGAGGATCTGCTCTGGCCGCAGCGCAACCGCTGGCTGGAGCGCAAGTTGCCCGATAGCGCGTTGCGGATCCGCACCGGCTGCGGGCGCGCCACCTACTGCCAGCAGCAGCGCCATCAATTCACCATCACCTTCGGGGTGCGCATGGTGAGCGAGAAGTGCGTCCCCGATCTGGCCGCGCAATGGCTGACGACGCGCGAAATCCACCGTTACGGCTACTGGGGCGGTCTGCCCGCGGTGGGCGAGCTGCTGGCCCATACGGTGTGTCATGAATTCGCTCACCTCATTCAGCAGGCCAACCGCTGGTGGCGGCGCGGTTCGGTGCACAATGCGCGCTTCTACGAGGTGTTGGGTAAGCTCTATAGCGAAGGAGCGGCGCATCAGGTGCTGGTGCGGCTGCGCGAATCAGCAGCCTGCACAGGGGTGGATCTGAACGCCACCGTACCGCCGCAATCGCTCCAGCCCGCTTTAGAGCTGCGCGATCGATTCGCACCTGGCGACCGGGTCGCCTTTCCCGGCCGGGGGCAGCGCAACTGGGTGGGGCGCATTCAGCGCGTCAACCGCTGCACCGCCACCGTCATCCCCGAAGATCGGCGCTTCCAGGTCACCTATTTTCGCGTGCCCTTTCATCTCCTGCAGCCGATCAGCGCCGCATCAGACGATTGAGCGCTGTCAGTGAAGTGCCGTTGCGGATGCACAGACGATGATCCGCGCTCCGGCGGCCGGTTCGATACCCCAGCACCATGAACTTATACTCTCTAGCCAATGAGGGAGGTTGCAGAACACCCGCGCCAGCGGTCACCCTGTGGGGACAGCGTAGTGCGTGATAGTGCCCGTCAGCACTGAAGCGAGAGAGAGAATGGAAGATACCCTGAAGCGGCTGTTGGATGCGGAGCTGCGCGCCGAGGAGGTGGTCGCCGGCGCCGAAGCGGAGCGGGAGCGCCTGATCGATCAGGCGCTGGCCGACGCGCGGGCCGTGGAGGCGCAGTTTGAAGCCCGCCTTCCTGACCTGCGCGCCTCCTTTCTCGGCAAGGCGGAGACGCGCGCCGCCCAGGCGATCCACGAATTGGAACGCCGCTATGCGGAGCGTTCCCGTCAGCTGCGCGAAATGGCCCAGCAGCGCGAGCGCGAGGCTCTGCGCGCGGCGCTGGAACTGGTGCTCGATCCCGCGCGGGAGGAGTGAGATGAGTGGTGCGGTGGCCCGCTACGCCTACCTCAATGCCCGGGTGTCGGGCATGGCGGACCGGCTGTTGCCCGCGGCCGAGGTGGAGGCCCTCATCGAGGGTAGTACACCCGAACAGGCCGCCCATGCACTGATTCCCGATTTGGCCGACCTGGGCCAGGAGGCCCAGGTCGATCCTGCCTTTCTGGAATCGGCGCTGCTGCTCGCACTTTTGCAGGAGTTTTCGGTGCTGGTGCGCGGTACCCACGGTAATGCCCGCGATCTGCTGATCTACTGGATTCGACGCTTCGAACTGGCCAATCTCAAGGCGCTGCTGCGCGGCAAGGTGGCCGGCCGCTCCGCTGCCGCGATTCGCGCTGAACTCGTCCGCCTGGGGCCGTTCGCCACTCTGCCTGCCGACCGCTTGCTGGCGACGGAGGATCTGGCGGAGTTATTGCGTCAGCTGGAGACCACCGCTTACGGCTCGATCGTGCATCAGGCGCGGCTGGCGTTCGAGGAGCAGCCGGAACTCTTCATCCTTGATGCGACTTTGGATCAGCGCTACTTCACCGGGCTGGCACGCCAGCTGCGCGGCTTCGACGGCAAGGACCGGCAGCTGCTCAACCGGTTGGTCGGTTCCTACATCGACCATGTCAATCTCGTCTGGTTGCTGCGCTATCGCTACGCCTACAATCTGCCGCCGGCCCAGGCCTTCTATCTGCTGGCGCCGGCCGGCCACCGAATTGCCGCGCGCGAGTGGTTGGCGTTGGCCGATCTGGGGTCGATGGCCGAATTGATCGGCGCGCTGCCGCGAACACTGGCGCAATTGCTGGAAGGAGCCGAGACCATCAGCGAGGTGCAGCGGCGGCTGCAGCGCGAGACCCAGTCGGTGGCGGAGTCGGTCCTGCGCGACGGTGGTTTCAGCGTGGCGCGGGCGCTGGCCTATCTGTTGCTGCGCGAGCTGCAGATGCAGCAGTTGCTGGCCGTGCTGAAGGGGCGGCAACTTGGCCTGGACTCCGCGCTGATCCGCTTTGCCGCCGGTTTTGGCGGTCAAGGGCGAGGTGGGGAAACGCGTGTTTAGACCGCAACGCATGCAGCGCGTCCATCTGCAGGTGCTGCGTGAGGACGCACCCAAGGCGGCGCTGCTGCTCGCCGACTGCGGTGTCTTCGATCCCCAGCCCGATAAGGGTGTCGACGCGCAGTTGCCGGAATTGCTGAGCGTGCGTTATCGCGAGCTTTACGAGAGCGCGCATACCCGACTGGAGAAACTGTGCGAGGCGTATCATCTGGCGCCCGAAGCGGGGGAGCCGGAACTGCGGGTCATCCAGGAGTCGGAGCTGGCCCAAGCCGATGACCGCCTGGGCGAGCTGTGGCGCGCTGCTTCGGATACACAGGAAGGCTTGCGGCGGCTCGAGGATCAGCGACGCGAATTGGAGCAGTTGCTTGAGACCCTGCAGAAGTTCTCTGCACTCGACGTCGATCTCGGTCACCTGCAGCGGCGTAAACGTTTTCTCGATGTGCGTGTGGGTACCGTCCCGGAAGCCAACTTGCCACGCCTCACCCAGGCGGTGTCGCTGGCCGGTTATGTCATCACGGTGTTTCTGGTGAGCGCGGGTACGGCCTACGTGGTGGTGGCGGGCCCGTCCGCGCAACAGGAGGGAGAGCTGAACCAGGTGTTGGAGGCCGCGGGATTTCGCGCGGTCAATATTCCCGAGGAGTTCACCGATCACCCCACCGAGGTGGCGCGCGATCTGCGCCAGCGGCTGCAGGAAATCATCACCCAGCGTCAGACGATGCAGGCCGGGTTGCAACGCGCGGCCCGGGAGTCGGAAGTCGAGCTGCAGGCGCTGCATGGTGTGTTGGTGCTGGCAGCGCCCTATGCGCGTCTCGCCGATGTGCTGCGCGGACGCGGAGGTCTCGCCCTGTTCAGCGGCTGGGTGCCATCCCAGCAGTTGCTGCGGTTGCAGCTCAAGCTCGAGGAGGGTCTCGTTCATCCCTTCGTATTGCACGCGCGTGATCCGTTTCCGGAGGAGAGTGAACAGGTCCCCTCCACGATCTCTCACCACCGGTGGTTGTGGCCCTTCGTCCAACTGGTGCGCAATTACGGGGTTCCCGGCTACAACGAATTCGATCCGACGCTGTTGTTCACGGTCAGCTTCCTGGTGATGTTCGGGATGATGTTCGGCGATCTCGGCCAGGGCGCGATGATTGCCGTGGCCGGACTGCTGCTGCCGCGGCGCTGGCGGCGGCTGCGTCCCGCCTTTCTCAGTGCCGGGATCTCATCGATGCTCTTCGGCTGGCTCTACGGCAGCGTCTTCGGGGTAGAGCATTGGCTGGAACCGTTGTGGATTGCGCCGCTCTCCGATCCGCAGCGCATGTTGGGCGTGGCCTTTTACTGCGGTGTCGGCTTTATTCTGCTGGCGACGCTGATCACCATCGTCAACCGGGTGGCGCAGGGGATGTGGCGCGATGCCCTGTTCGACGGTCGGGGTCTGGCGGGGGCGGCGATCTACCTGGGAGGTCTCTACGTTGGCAGCCTCTGGTTTCGCCAGCAGCCGCTGCACGGCTGGCACGCGCTGCTGGTGCTGATTCCCCTGGCGGTGGTGATGGGCTACTACGGTTATCGCAATCGGGCGGGCTTCGCCGAACGTCTGCTGGTGGTGGTGATGGAGGCGTTCGAGACGCTGCTCGCCTACGCCGCCAATACGCTCTCTTTTTTGCGCCTCGCCGCCTTCAGTCTCAATCACGTCGCGTTGGCGGTGGCGGTCTTCACCCTGGCGGACATGATGGGCGAAGCGGGGTACTGGATTACCGTGGTGATCGGCAACGTCGTCATCACGGTGCTGGAAGGGGCTATCGTGGCGATCCAGGTATTGCGCCTGGAGTACTACGAGGGATTCTCACGGTTCTTTACCGGGACGGGGCGCGAGTATCGACCGTTGCGGCTGGAGCGAACGACGGAGCGGAGGACGCAGTCGAAGCTGCGCGAACCGCGTTCTCACTCATAACGAGGGCACGAAAGGGGTAGCAATGTACGGGATGGTGGCAATCATTACGCTGAGTCTGTTGGGTATCGTCGCGCTGGGTATCTACCTGGAGATGCGCCCATTGGCGGAACGCCGACGCACGCGCCGCTGGTTCAAGGGCGCGGTGGGGCTCAATCTGCTGATGTTTCTGGGCGCCGAACTGGGCCTGCTGTTGCTGGGGGTTCAGGAGGTGCTGGCGCAGCCCGCTACCGCCGCGGCCGGCGGACCCGTCGAGGTGTCGGTGGGATTGGGTCTGGCGCTCATCGGTATCGGCATTCCCACCGCGCTGGCCACCATCGGCGCGGGCATCGCCGTCGGACCTGTGGGCGCCGCCGCGCTGGCGGTGATCGCCGAAAAGCCCGAGGTGTTCGGCCGCAGTCTGATCTACCTGGGGCTGGCCGAGGGAATCGCGATCTACGGCCTGGTGGTCACCATCCTGATGCTGGGACGAATCGGATGAGGATGATCGCCCTGGGGGGCGCTGCGCTGACGCAAGGCTTTGCCCTGCTCGGCTTCGAGACTCGACCGGATGCCACGGTTGAAGACCTGGAACAGGTGCTCCAGGAGCTGTTGCGCAGCGACGCCAAAGCCCTGGTGATCGTCGAACACTCGCTGGCCGAGGCGGGCGGTCCAGCGTTCCGTCGGGTGCGGGCGGAGGGAGGCCGCATTGTGATCAGCGAGGTACCGCCCCTGCATGCCCCGGCAGACTATCGGCCGCCCGTGGAAGCCCTGGTGCGCCGGGTGCTGGGCCCGAATGCGCTGGAGAAGAGCCTATGAGCGATGCACAGCAGATCGGCGATCTGGAGACTGCCCTCCTGGCGCGGGCCGAGAATCTGGCCGCTGAGTACCGCGAGCGGGGCCGCAGCAGTGCCGAGCGTATCGCCGAGGAGGCCCAGGCACGGCTTCATCTGCGCGAGGAGAAGGAAGTGCTGGCCGCCAAGGCCGAAGCCGAGCGCCTCTACGGCCGGCAGGTTCAGGCTGCGGAGATTCGCCTTCAGGGTGAACTGGATCGGCTGCGCTGGACATTGGTCAGCGCCACGCTGGCGGGCCTGGATGCCCAGCTCGACGCGTTGGTAAAGGACGCTCCACGCTATCGCGGGGTGTTGCAGGGGCTGTTGCGCCAAGGGGTGGAGGCGCTCGACGCAGAGGGTCTGGTGGCGCACCTCAACGCCCGGGATTATCGCCGCTTTGCCGCCGAGTGGGAGGCGCTGGTGAGCGAAGCCGTCCCAGGCTGCAAGCTCGCCCTCGACGAGGAGCCGATGCCCGGCAGCGGCGGCCTGCTGGTGCGCACCGCCGATAATCGGGTGCGGGTGGACAACAGCTTCGAAGGCCGCCGCGCGCGTCTGGCGGAAAATCTTCAGGAGGAGGTTCTGGAGCGCCTGTTCGCACCGGCGATGCTGGCGGGATGGGTGGAGCATGGGTGAGATTCTGTCGATAGACGGCCCCATCGCCCGCCTGCGGTTGCCGGGGGTGCGCAGCGGCGAGCAGGTGCGCATCGGCAGCCTGGGTCTGGTGGGTGAGGTCATAGGCCTGGATGGCGATCAGGCCGTGGCGCAGATCTACGAGGATACGGCCGGGCTGCGTCCCGGGGAGAAGGCCGAGGCGCTGGGACGGCCGCTTACTGTCGAGCTGGGACCGGGTCTGCTGGGGCAGATTTTCGACGGTGTGCAGCGTCCGCTGGCGGAGGTCTACCGCCAGAGCGGCGATTTCATCGCCCGTGGTCTGGAAGTGCCGGCGCTCGATCGGGAACGCGAGTGGCACTTTGTTCCCGAACCCGAAGTGACCGCCGGTACCCCGGTACACCCGGGGATGGTGCTGGGGCGGATCGCGGAGACGGCGAGCATCGAGCATCGCATCCTGGTGCCGCCGACGATCAGCGGCGAGTTGATGGAGCTGGCGGTGGAGGGCGACTATACCGTGGATACGGTGGTGGCTCATGTGCGTGCCGCGGGCGGGCAGGTTCACAAATTGCGACTCTTTCAGCGCTGGCCGGTGCGCACGCCACGCCCCTACAAGGCGCGCAATCACGCCGTGATGCCGCTGATCACCGGCCAGCGGGTGCTGGATACCTTCTTTCCGCTGTTGAAAGGCGGCAAGGGGGCGATACCCGGTCCCTTCGGCGCCGGCAAGACGATGCTACAGCAGCAGATCGCGCGCTGGACCAACGCCGATATCGTGCTCTTCGTCGGCTGCGGGGAGCGCGGCAACGAGCTGGTGGATCTGCTGGAGAGTTTTCCCCAGCTGACCGATCCTCACACCGGGCGTTCGCTCATGGAACGCACCCTGCTGGTGGCCAACACCTCCAACATGCCGGTGGTGGCGCGCGAGGCGTCGATCTACGTCGGCGTGACCATCGCCGAGTACTACCGCGACCAGGGCTACGATGTGCTGCTGGTGGCCGACTCCACCAGCCGCTGGGCCGAGGCGCTGCGCGAGGTGGCGGGACGCCTGGGCCAGATGCCGGTGGAGGAGGGGCATCCGGCCTATCTGGCCTCGCGGCTGGGGGCGTTCTACGAGCGCGCCGGACGGGTTACCGCACTCGGTGACAGGGAGGGTTCGGTAACCCTGGTCGGCGCCGTCTCGCCCCCCGGTGGCGACTTTTCGGAGCCGGTCACCAGCCACACCAAAGAGGTGGTGCAGACCTTTTGGGCACTGGCCAAGGAGCTGGCGGACGCCCGCCACTACCCGACGGTGGATTGGCGGGACAGCTTCTCCGATTCCATTGCGGTGGCTGCTCGCTGGTGGCATCAGGAGGTGGACGAGCGGTGGAGCCAGCGTCGCGAGGCGGCGCTGGGGTTGCTCACCGAGGCCGACGAACTGGCGCAGATCGTCAACCTGGTGGGGCCTGAAGCGCTCTCTTCGGGGCAGCGCTGGAAGCTGGAATGCGCCACGCTGGTGCGCGAAGGGATCCTGCAACAGAGCGCCCTCGATCCCATGGATGCCTACTGTTCGCCGGTCAAGCAGTTCATGCTGCTGGATCTGCTGCTGCTGATCCACGAGGAGGGGGTGCGGCTGCTCGATCTCGGGCTGCCGGTGCAGCGGCTGCTGGAGCTCAAACTCCTGTCCCGGGCGCGGCGGCTCAAGGCCGAGTTCGACGATGATCGGCTGGAGGAGTTGCGCGCCTTCGGCAGCGAGATTCAAGCGGCCTTCGACCGGCTACGGACCGAGTGCCTGCCGCGCGAGGAGGAAAAGCCATGAGGGAGAAGGAGTACCGCACAGCAAGTGCTGCCCATGGTGCGCTGCTCTATATGGCGGCGGTGCCGGGGGTTGCGCTGGGCGATCGGGTCGCGGTGCGTGATCGTGACGGGGGCGTGCGCAACGGACAGGTGATCCTGAGCGGCCGCGACCAGGTGGCGGTGCAGCTCTTCGAGGGCACCGACGATCTCGATCTGGAGAGCACCTGGGTGCGGTTTCTGGATCGGCCCTTCGAGCTGCCGTTGTCGCTGGAATTGCTGGGCCGTATCTTCAGCGGTGTCGGCGAGCCGCGTGACGGGCGGCCGCCGCTGCTCTCTCGGGTACGGCGCGATGTCAACGGCGCGCCGGTCAACCCGGCGGCGCGCGCCTATCCGCGCGAGTTCATGCAGACCGGCATCTCCACCATCGACGGGTTGAACTCGCTGGTGCGCGGCCAGAAGCTGCCCATCTTCTCGGGCTCAGGGCTGCCCCACAACCGGCTCGCCGCGCAGATCGTGCGTCAGGCGCGGCTGCCCGGCGAGGAGGCCAACTTCTCCATCGTCTTCGCCGCCATGGGGGTCTCCTACGCGGATGCACGGCTGTTCCAGGAGGAGTTCGAGAACAGCGGTGTGCTGGGAAACGTGGTGATGTTCATCAACCTCGCCGACGATCCGCCCATGGAGCGGTTGATCCTGCCGCGCACCGCGCTCACCGCCGCCGAGTACCTGGCCTTCGACCAGGACCGCCACGTACTGGTGGTGATGACCGACATGACCCACTACGCCGAGGCGTTGCGCGAGGTGAGCACCGCTAAGGGCGATGTGCCGTCGCGCAAAGGCTACCCCGGTTATCTCTACTCCGATCTGGCGGCGATCTACGAGCGTGCCGGGCGCATCCGCGACCGTCACGGCTCCATCACCATGGTGCCGGTGGTGACCATGCCGAGCGATGACATCACCCATCCGATTCCCGATCTCACCGGTTACATCACCGAGGGCCAGATCGTGCTCAGCCGTGAGCTGCACAGCAAGGGCATCTACCCGCCGGTGACGGTGCTGCCCTCGCTCTCGCGGCTGATGAAGGACGGCATCGGCAAGGAGGAGACACGTTCCGACCACCCGCGGGTGGCGAGTCAGCTCTACGCCTCCTACGCACGCGCGATCGAGGCGCGCAACCTCGCCTCGATCATCGGTGCCGACGAGCTGTCGCGGCGCGACCGTCAGTACCTGCGTTTCGCCGACGCCTTCGAGCGCCAGTTCGTCAACCAGGGGGCGGCTGACGACCGCAGCATCGTCGAGACGCTGGATCTCGCCTGGGATCTACTGTCGCTGCTGCCGGCCGACGAGCTGACCCGCGTCACCGAAGCGGAGCTGGAGCGCTATCACCACCCGATGGAGACGGAATGGGCCGACGCCTGAACATTCCGCCCACGCGCAGTGCGCTGCTGGCAGTACGGCGCCAGGTCGCCTTTCTGGAACAGGGCCATCAGTTGCTGGAGCGCAAGAAAGAGCTGCTGACCCGCCTGGTCTACGAGCGTCTCGCCCAGTACCGCGAACTGCGCGGCGAGGCGCGCACGCTCCTGGCCGCGGCGTACCGTTGGCTGGGTATCTCCACACTGCGCATGAGCAGCCAGGCATTGGGCCAGGTGGCCATCGGTCTGGCGCCGGCGCTGGAAGTGGAGATTCTGCCGCGGCGCAGTCTGGGCGTGGAATATCCGAGCGTTACCGCGCGCCTGCAGCCGTTGCAGCCGGTCGGATTGCTCGGCACCGATCCGAGCCTCGATCAGACGCGCCTCGATCTGGCCCGTGCCGCGGTGGTGCTGGCGCGCCTGGGCGAGTCCGAGACGGCGCTGTGGCGGCTGCTGGAGGAGCAGCGCAAGACCCAGAAGCGGGTCAACGCACTGCGTTACAACATCATCCCGCGCTACCGCGCGACGGTGCGTTACATCGAGTCGGTGCTGGAGGAAGAAGAGCGCAATACCCTGTTTCAGCTCAAGCGGCTGAAGCAGGGAAGCGGATGACGTTGTTTATCTCGCCAGGACGCAAAGCGCGCAAAGGAAAAGATCGAAAGGTTTTTCCTGGCGATATTCGCGTCCTGGCGAGAGATCGGTGATGCCATTTCTCCGTCAATGCGTGAGGTAGCGATCCCACTGCCCGCGCGGATCGCCGAAGACAAAGAAATGCGGATTGAGAAGCGACGCTTTGGTGTTGTAGCGCAGGGGATTCATCTCCAGATCCGTCACCCGACCACCCGCCGCCTCCACCACCGCCTGCGCGGCCGCGGTATCCCACTCGCAGGTGGGGCCGAGGCGCGGATACAGGTCAGCCGCGCCCTCGGCCACCAGGCAGAACTTCAACGAACTGCCCATGGAACGCAGTTGGTGCTCGCCCAGCCGTTTCAGGTAGGCGTTGAGTTCCTCGGTGCCGTGGGACTTGCTGCCTACCACCGTCACCGCGCCGTTCGCCAGCGGGCGCACGTGGATCGGTTCACGAGCCTGATCGTCCAGTAGTTTGAATGCACCGACCCCTCTTGCGCCGGCATAGGTGAGGCGCTGCACCGGCGTGTAGACCACCCCCAACACCGGCTGCTGGTCCTCGATCAGTGCGATATTGACGGTGAACTCGCCGCTGCGTCTGACGAACTCCTTGGTGCCGTCCAGCGGGTCGATCAACCAGTAGCGGCGCCACCGGGCGCGGGTGGCGAACTCGGGGGGCGCGGACTCCTCGGAGAGGATCGGGAGATCGGGTGACAGTGCGCGCAATCCTGCGACGATGGCGTGGTGAGATGCCAGGTCGGCCGCGGTCAGGGGCGAGTCATCGTCCTTGTGCTGAACGGCGAAATCGCTGTCATAAACAGCCAGGATTTCGTCGCCCGCGCTGCGTGCCAGGGTGATGACGGGGTTGAGTAGTGATTCCAGATCGTTGGTGAGGCCGGTTGGGTCTTCAGGATTCATTGGCCAGGAGTTCTTTCACCATATACAGCGCGGCGATGCTGCGGGCCTCGGTGCAGTCGTCGCGCGCCACGAGTTCGGTCAGGCGGCTGAGCGACCAGGGTACGACCTCGATCTCCTCCGGTTCGTCGCCCGGCAGGCGCTGCTCGAAGAGATCCTGCGCGAGAATGATGTGGGTGCAGTGCTCCAGATAGCCGGGCGCCACACTCAGCGTATTGATATGGCTGAGTTGGCGCGCGCCGTGGCCGATCTCTTCCTTCAGCTCGCGGTTGGCCGCCTGCAGCGGCGTCTCACCGTCGGAGACCAGACCCTTGGGCAGGGCCAGTTCGTAGCGGTCGGTGCCAGCCGCATATTCGCGAATCAGATACACAGTGTCGCGATCAGCCATGGGCACCACCAGCACCGCTCCGTGGCGTGCCGTCAGCAGCCGCTCGTAATGCACTACCGTACCGTTGGGGAAGCGCAGTTCGCGCTCCTCGATACGAAAGATCCGCGAGCGGGCCACCTCACGGCGATTCAGTATTTCGGGCTTTTTTCTCATGAGATCGTGAGGTGACTGTCGGGGTTGGGATGACGCTTTCCAGTATACGCCGTGACGACAGTGGTCAGAAACCCGCCTACAATGTAGCCCGGTTCTAAGGGGTCGCATCATGCCGCAACTGCTCGAGTGGGACTGCATCGACACCGTGCTGCTGGATATGGACGGCACGCTGCTCGATCTGCATTTCGACAATCACTTCTGGCTGGAGCACGTGCCGAGACGCTACGGCGAACTGCACGGATTGGAAATTGAGCAATCACTGGCGGAGTTGCTGGCGCGTTACAAGGCGGTGGAAGGCACTATTGATTGGTACTGCATCGACTACTGGACGCGTGAGTTGGGCATGGATATCGCCTTGCTCAAGGAGGAGGTCGATCACCTGATTGCCGTGCACCCGCATGTCATCGAGTTCCTTGAAGCGTTGAAGCGCGCGGGAAAACGACGCGTTCTGGTAACCAATGCTCACGGCAAGGCGATCTCGCTGAAGATGCGGCGCACGCCACTGGGTGCCCATCTCGATGCCCTGGTTTGTGCCCACGATTTGGGTGTACCCAAGGAGGATCCGCGGTTTTGGGATCGTCTGCGCGACTGCGAACCGTTCGAACTCGATCGCACCGTGTTGATCGATGACAGCCTCGCGGTGTTGCGATCGGCCAGCAGCTATGGGTTGGGATACGTGCTGGGGGTGCGCAAACCTGATTCACAACAGCGCGAACGCGAAATCAGCGAGTTTCCAGCCGTACATCATTTTTTGGAACTCATGCCGGGAGTTCGGTGACCGCAGTGAGCTAGCTGTTTTTCTTAAACCGCCTATCCCATTTCTTGAAGCGCTTGCGGCAGTATTTATCCAGTGTTTCGTAGCTGTCGAAAAAGATTTCGAAATGTTTTTCGGCGGGTTCGTCGTGCTCGCAAAAATCGTTGTCATAGTCGCGACAGATCTGGGGGCGGGTCTCATAGATGCCACAACCACCGTTGCTCAGCAGATGTCTGCAGCGCGAATTGAAAAGCAGAAACCAGCCGTCTTCGTCCTTATAGGCCTGGACGTTTTCGTGGGACAGCTGCCAGAGCAGAAAGTCAAACTCCTCCTTCTTTTTCGGCGTGTCGATGTGCTGTGTGATGTAGGTGCAACACTTGCTGTTGTGACAGAAACCGCATTTGGTTTCAGGCGTGATTTCTATGGTGCGGTGTTTTCCGCTCGCTCTGTTCATTGAATCGAAAGTGCAAGAAGTGACGAAGGGGTCGAGTATAGCAAACCGTGCTTCATCTAGAACCTGTCTCAAAATCCCACGCCAACTGTGCGGGTCGCTCGTGGTTTCAACGTCAAAAGCGCAACTCGATCGGTTTCGAGCACCAACAATCCGATTAACGCTTTGCCGCGCTGTTCACGGGCAGAGCGCGTGACCCCACAATCCTTGCGGCAGAGCGAATGACGCGCGATCAGTGTTGGAGGAATTGGCAGGCTGGGGACTTTTTGCAGATAAATGGCAAGGGGTTCGGCGATTGAACCGGGCCACCCCGCGCCGCATGCCCGGTTGATATTCCAGTCGTGCGTTACCGGTCTGAGCCAGCGCCGCCATCCGCTATAATCGCCACCGAATCCACAGCTGGCGGGAATTGGCATGACTGATAAGCGATTTGGGATACGGGTTGTTTTGCCAGAGGGTGATGCTATGGCGAAAGCGCATCTTTTGGAGAACCTGGAATACTTTCGCTGGTTTGCCTCCGAGCGGCGCCGCGACAGGGAGTTCGAGCAAATGCAGGAGCGTTATGTCTACCTGCGCTCGGGTGACAATCAAACGCAGGTGTTGACCAAGGTGGAGCGCTGACCACACTGCAAAAAAAACCCCACCCGGTTAGGGGTGGGGTGAAATGGCTGGGCCCAAATTGGGCCGCAGCACCCCCGGTTGGTGGAATCTGGTCGGAGCGAGGAGGAGCGAGAGTAAGCGAAGGAAATCGACCAGATTCCGTAAACTGAAGCCTATCCGCTAGGTGTCTCTCCTTTTCCAGCGATACGCGTCTTGCGGCGCATGCGGTAGGCGCGGCGCGATCGCCTCTGCGTAGAGCGGTTGAAACGGGTTGTTGCTTTCATGCCGCTTCTCCTTGGTGAGCATTGGTAAGAAGAGCGGCGTCAGGAGTTCGACCGGCCGACTGAGGCGCGGTGCGATTCTGGAGCGGATTCGGCTGATTCTGTTCATCAGTTTCTCCTGCAGCCCCTCTACCATGGTCATTTGCGACCTCAAGGCAGGTAGCTTTGCGATCCAGCCCTTTCGGGCGGGTTGCCTTTGTAACGAAACTCGTTATTGCTGAAGCACTATGCGTGCCAACTCAGTGCGCGGTTGGTCGCTTTTTGTCGGCTGCGTTTTGCAACGCTTTCTTAAGAGGTTGTAATAACAGGACTTTACAGAAAACCGTCGGGAGTGTTGCTGTCCACTGAAAGCGCGGGAGTGGTGCCGATCCTGAATGCGGGGAGGGATGATCCGGTCACAGTGGGGGATGCGACCGGGGTCACAAAGTGACGCGGAGGGTCAATTTCTCGGCTTCGGTTTATGACGTGAGGTGTTTTGCGGGCGTTTGTTCTGCCCCGTCGGACGACGACGCGCTCCTCCCGGTCGCACGCGCGATTGGCGCCGTTTGGGGTGGACCAAATCCGTAAGCAGGGATGGATCGAATGATTCAGCGCTGATCTTATGGCTGATGTAGGCCTCGATCTCCGGCAGGGAGAACGAATACTCCTCGCAGGCAAAGCTGATGGCATCACCCAGCGCGCCCGCACGGGCGGTACGACCGATGCGGTGGACGTAGTCCTCGGCATCCTGCGGCAGATCGAAATTAAAGACGTGGCTGACGTCCGGGATGTGTAGGCCCCGCGCGGCCACATCGGTAGCCACCAGGATCGGCAGTTCGCCCTTTTGGAAGGCCAGCAGCAGTCGTTGGCGTTTTGTCTGCGGCACATCGCCGGAGAGCATCGCTGCGTGGATTTGATTGGCCTCCAGGTAGTCAGTGACGCGCTCCGCCGTTCGCTTGGTGTTGACAAAAACGATACTGCGGCTCGGATCCATATGCTGGAGCAGCCCTATCAACAGTGCGATCTTTTCATCGTTGGCGGTGTAATAGACTGTCTGTTTGACCTTGTCGGCCGTCACTTTGTCGGGCTCGATCATCACCAACTCGGGGTTGTTCATGTGCTCGTAAGCGAGTTCGGTCACGCGATAGGAAAGGGTCGCCGAGAAGAGCATGCCCTGGCGCTGATCCGGTGATGGCATGCGCCGCAGCAGGTAGCGAATATCCTTGATAAAGCCGAGATCGAACATGCGATCGGCCTCGTCGAGCACCATCACCTGGATGGCCTTCAGATCGAAGATGTGCTGTTTGAAGTAGTCGATCAGTCGACCGGGCGTTCCGATCAGGATGTCTACGCCGGCTTGGAGCATTCTGCGCTGTTCCTCGTAACCGGTTCCCCCGTAAACAAGGCCCAGGGTCAACCCCGTATAGGCGCCCAGGCTCTCGGCATCACGGTGAATCTGAATCGCGAGTTCGCGCGTAGGCGCGAGTATGAGCGCCCGGGGCTGTGTCGCCTTGCGAGCCGGGGGCGGGGCGCGGCGCAACAGATGCGTCATGGTGGCCAACAGAAAGGCGGCGGTCTTGCCGGTACCGGTCTGTGCCTGACCGGCGACATCCTTACCTGACAAGGCCAGGGGCAGGGTTTCGGACTGAATTGGCGTGCAGAGAGTAAAGCCTGCTTCGGTTGTGCCGCGCAGCAATTCAGGGGGCAGATTTAGCTCCGAAAAGGTGGTTTTCGACAAATGTGAGTTATCCATGGCGGGCAAGCATACCCCATATGGAACAAGGGGCGAGGCTTTTTTAGGCTTGCAATATGGGGACGATTCGGCTGAAATGATGCTAGGTTGGGCCGGCATCATCGAGGTACGGATGTCGGTCAGCGGTGTCGCGAGTCATGCAGCCACAATAAAGACGCACCGCGTGACAGCAACTTTCCCGAGTTCCTTTCTCCGATCGCAATTATTGAAGTCCGGTAAGGAGCCCACTGGAGGCAATCAAGGTGAGCGAACGCATGGTACACGTTACCGACGAAACATTCGAAGCAGACGTACTGAATTCCGAAAACCCCGTGCTCGTCGATTTTTGGGCCGACTGGTGCGGTCCGTGCAAAATGATTGCACCGATACTCGATGAGATATCCGACGAGTACGATGGGCGCGTCAAGGTGGCCAAGCTGAATATCGACGAGAATCCGAATACACCACCGAAATATGGAATCCGCGGAATTCCAACGCTGATGCTGTTCAAAAATGGCAATGTGGAGGCGACCAAGGTGGGCGCCGTGTCGAAGTCGCAGCTTACCGCGTTTATCGATAGCAATCTGTAAGGTTATTTCGGCCGGAGCACACCAAAACCTAGACCCTGGCTGAACAAAGTGATAGCGTATGGCTGCGGTCGTTGCGGCCGCAGCCATACCCAAAAAAACTCCCCTGATTTTCCATAGTGTCTGGACTCGCCAGGCATTGTGCATGTTCCTCCGTTTCCGGTTTCAACCCATCTGACACAGCGCCATGAATCTCACCGAACTCAAGAAAAAAACCGCCTCAGAACTCATACAAATTGCCCAGGATATGGGCGTCGAAGGAATGGCAAGGTCGCGCAAGCAGGATGTGATCTTTTCCATCCTCAAGGCCCACGCCAAGAACGGCGAAGATATCTTTGGCGATGGGGTGCTGGAAATCCTGCAGGACGGTTTCGGTTTTCTGCGTTCAGCGGATTGCTCCTACCTGGCAGGCCCCGATGACATCTATGTCTCGCCCAGTCAGATACGGCGCTTCAATCTGCGCACGGGAGATACTGTCTCGGGCAAGATCCGTCCACCCAAGGAGGGCGAACGCTACTTCGCCCTGCTCAAGGTGGGCCAGATCAATTACGAATCGCCCGAGACGGCGAAGAACAAGGTCTTGTTCGAGAATCTCACACCGCTGCACCCCAACAAGCGTATGTCGCTGGAATTGGGCAATGGCAGCACCGAGGATATTACGGCGCGCGTCATCGATCTGATGTCGCCCGTTGGCAAGGGGCAACGCGGCCTTATCGTCTCGCCTCCCAAGGCCGGCAAGACGATGCTATTGCAGAATATCGCGCACTCCATCGAGGTTAAGCATCCCGAGTGCTATCTCATCGTGCTGCTCATCGACGAGCGCCCTGAAGAGGTGACCGAGATGGAACGCTCGGTACGTGGGGAGGTGGTCTCTTCCACCTTCGACGAACCGGCCAGCCGCCATGTGCAGGTGGCGGAAATGGTCATCGAAAAGGCCAAGCGTCTGGTGGAGCATAAGAAGGACGTGGTGATCCTGCTCGACTCCATCACCCGTCTGGCACGCGCCTACAACACCGTGGTTCCTTCGTCGGGTAAGGTGCTGACCGGTGGCGTCGATGCCAATGCCCTGCAGAAGCCCAAGCGTTTCTTCGGCGCTGCGCGCAACATAGAGGAGGGCGGCAGCCTGACCATCATCGCCACCGCCCTGATCGATACCGGCTCGCGCATGGACGATGTGATCTACGAGGAGTTCAAAGGCACCGGCAACATGGAGATCCATTTGGATCGCCGCATTGCGGAGAAACGTATCTACCCCGCCATCAATATCAATCGTTCCGGTACGCGTCGCGAGGAATTGCTGACACTCGTCGATGAGTTGCAGAAGATGTGGATACTGCGCAAGTTGCTCCACCCCATGGATGAGCTGGCGGCCATGGAGTTCCTGCACGACAAGCTAAAGGGGACCAAGACCAACAGCGAGTTCTTCGATTCGATGAAGCGCTAGTCCCGGTAAGCGTCCGGAGTCCGAGAAGATGCGCCAAAGCACTCCTTCCCTGCCGCGGCTGTTAACTGCACCGCTGCGCCTGGTTCCCAATATCGTCCATTCCACCGCGCTCGGTGTGGCGCTGAGCCGGCTGTTCGCGCTGTTGGTGCGCGATGGTGAACTCGATTTTCTGCAGGATCGGGTACTGCGCATCGCGATCGAGGATGCGGGAATCGAGTACCGGCTCACCAAGAGCAGGGGACGTTTGGTGGCTGTTGATCGCCAGCAACCCGTCGCAGCCTCGATCTCGGGTACGCTCTACGATTTCCTGCTCCTGGCCACCCGCCGTGAAGATGCGGACACGCTTTTCTTTCAGCGGCGCCTGCGCATGGAGGGTGATACCGAGGTGGGCCTGATGGTGAAGAACCTGCTGGATGGCTTGGAGTACTCGCTGCCCCATGTGCCGGAGCCGATTCAAAGCGCCGGAGAGCGGGCCGTCGCCTTCTGCGAGCGCTTCGTTGTCCGCCCGTAAAACGATTCAGGTCGGCGCGCCTGTCTGCATTCCTGCGTCGCCGAACCAGTAACCGCTGCAGCTTCCGACCGGCATCAGCGCCTCCAGTTGGTGCGCTGCCTCACGCGCGTCCACCTTGCCCGCCAGTACGGCGGCAAACTTCTCGATGACGCTCTGCATATGGGCTGACTGGGGACTGATGCGCAACACGTCTATTCCAAGCCGGCGCAAATCCCCAATCTCGCCCAGCAGATTGTAGGTCTGGGCCGACTGGGTCTGAATACCGTTCAGCGCCAGGAAGGCATCGTCTTCCTGCGTGTAGACAGTGAGGCCGTCGGGATCGGCAATACATTTTTCCTGGCAGTCGTCTTTTTGCAGATGGTAGGCGCGGGCGGTGAAGCAGCGCGCCGACCAGGCCAGCGGGATGCGCCCGTAGGCCATCACCTCGGTTTCGACGCCTGCCGGACGCCCTTGCTGGATCTGCGCCAGAGTCTCTCGCGACAGTTCAACGGGCATTACCCAGCGTTTCAACCCCAGTTTGGCGAAGAAGGCGAGGGTACGGTCGTTGTAGATGTTGACGCTTGGGCCACTGACGAAGGGGATCGCCTGGTTTGCGAGCAGGTTGATCGCACCCACATCGTTGGCTTCGACCGTGAAACGGCCGTTCGCGCAGATCCGCTTCAGAGTCTTGCGTTCGGAGTCGGCTTCGATCAGCGCCAGTGTTGAGATCACCGCCTCCTTGCCTGCGTGGGCGAGCATCTCGGCGGTCTCCAGCCAATCGTCGCCGCGAAACTGGCGGCGCTTGGAACAGACGGCTTCCCCCAGGTAGACGATATCGGCGGATGACTCCGCCACCATGGCGTAGAAGTCCCGCAGCTGCTCTTTGGGCCAGTAGTAGAGCACGGGTCCGATGGAGAGCTTCATTTTGTGTTCAGTCATATGCGCATGCTGCTATCTGAGTTTTGTCTCGCGCCAAGACATCAAGACGCAAAGAGTCACGAAGTTTTTCAATTCGCTTAATCGGCTCTGCGAACTTTGCGTCTTTGCGTGAGACGAATGTTCTTGACCGTGTTACTGCCACGGCCGGTTGTAGGCACCGAGCGTAGTCTGGGTGCCTTCCGAGACCTTGGCCAATTCCATCTGCCACTCGGGTTTTGGCGTGAAGGCATCGGGATTGGCTTCGCAGCTGTCGATCGCCTGACGCCAGACGCGCGCCACCTGTTTGACGTAGGCGGGGCTGCGTTGCCGACCCTCGATCTTGATCGCGGCGATACCCATGCGGTAGAGCTCGGGCAGCAGCTCGAGGGTATTGAGGCTGGTGGGGTCTTCGATGGCGTAATAGGTGTGTTCACCCACCCGGTAGCGCCCCTTGCAGATGGTGGGGTATCCCGCCTTCTCCTCCTTGTTGAAGCGGTTGATGAGCATGCCGCTGAGGCGGGTTTCGAGCCCGCCCGCTGATTCTTCCCAACGCACCGCCTTGGCCGGCGAGCAGGCGCCGCAGTTGTTGGGGGATTCGCCGGTGACGTAGGAAGAGAGCGTGCACCGCCCTTCGACCATGACGCACAACCCACCGAAGCCGAATACCTCCAGCTCCACCGGGCTGTCCGCGACCACCTGTTCCACCTGCTTCATCGAAAGCACGCGCGGTAGCACAGCGCGCTTGATGCCGAAGTGCTCGTGATAGAACGAGATCGCCTCCGGGGTGGTGGCCGAGCCCTGTACCGAAAGGTGCAGGTTGAGACCGGGATGGCGGCGCGCGGCGTATTCGAAGACCGAGATATCGGCCATGATCAAGGCGTTGACGCCGAGATCGGCGGCGTGATCGACAGCGCGCTGCCAGCGTTCCCAGCCCTGCGGTTGGGGATAGGTGTTGAGTGCGACGAAGACGCGCCGACCGCGATCCTGCGCGTAACGGATGCCGTCGCCGGCGTTGCCTTCGGTGAAATTCAGTCCGGGAAAGTGACGCGCATTGGTGTCGTCGCGGAATCCCATGTAGACCGCATCGGCACCCTGATCGATGGCCGCCTTCAGCGAGGGCAGGTTACCTGCGGGACAGACGAGCTCCATACTGTTTCCCCCTTGGCGAAGCCAGAGTGCTTTACCGTTAACGGGCGCGGGCCCGATCGGTGATCATTGGCCGACGACGTCGAGTACGCGCCGGCGAAATTTTGCCCCGGCGCTCGCCGCCAGGCGGGCGCAGGCCTCGACGTTCACGTCCTCCAGCCCGTCGATGGCCGTGGCGGTAACCTCTTTTACATAACGTGGCGCGAGTTGCAGAAAATCGAGCATCGCCTGATAAGCACCGGGAAAAGCCGGTTTGCAGTGGTGCTCGTAGACGGCCGCATTCTGGGCATTCAGCGAGATCGACAATGTATCGACGCAGGTGCCCAACTCGGGCAACACGTTGCGCTTGTGGATGCGATTCGCCAACCCGTCGGTGTTGACCCGCACGCGGCCGCCCAGTCCTTTGATATGGCGGGCCACCTCCAGCAACTCTGTGATGCGCAGGGTCGGTTCACCATAGCCGCAGAAAACGACCTCCTGGTAACGGCCGGGATCACCCACGGCATCGATCACCTCCCGCGCCGCGGGTCGATGGTGCAACGCCAGGTCATGCTCGCGCAGCTGCCATGTCCCGTTGTGCTTGGGGCAAAACGCGCACGCCAGTGTGCAGCGGTCGGTGAGATTGATATAGAGCCGCTCGCCGATGGGATAGACAATCGTATCGGTTGACATAGGCGCTGCATTCTACCGGGCCGATGGGGCACGGCCAAATCGAGTTGACCTGAGTCAATGTATGGAATTGAAGCTATTGCGCCGGGCTAATTGCCCGCCTTCTCCCGCGCCACGGCCCGATAGCCGATATCGCTGCGATAGTAGACATCGTCCCAGTGGATGCGCCGGACGAGTTGATAGGCGCGCCGTTGTGCCTCGCCGACGGTCGCGCCCAGGGCGCACGCACAGAGGACACGGCCACCGTTGGTGACCACCCTGCCCCCTTTCTCGGCGGTGCCGGCATGAAACACCTTGGTATCGGTCTCCTCCTCCGAGGGGAGGCCGTCGATCGCGTCGCCTTTACGGTAGCTGGCGGGATAGCCGCCGGCGGCCAGCACGACGCCGAGGCTGGCGCGGGGGTCCCACTCTGCGGCCGCCTGCTCCAGACGCTGGTCCAAAGCCGCCTCGATGAGTACGGCGAAATCGGAACGCAGCCGCAGCATGATGGGTTGGGTCTCCGGATCGCCGAACCGGCAGTTGTACTCCAGTACCTTGGGAACGCCATCAGCGTCGATCATGACGCCAGCATAGAGAAAGCCGGTATAGGGATACCCCTCGGCGGCCATGCCGCGCACTGTCGGCTCGATGACATCGGTCATGATTCGCTGGTGCATCTCGGGTGTGACCACCGGTGCCGGCGAGTAGGCGCCCATGCCGCCCGTGTTGGGGCCCCGATCGCCGTCATCGCGCGCCTTGTGGTCCTGCGAACTGGCCATGGGCAGAATGTGCTCGCCGTCGACCATCACGATAAAGCTCGCTTCCTCGCCACGCAGAAACTCTTCGATGACCACGCGGCTGCCCGCTGCTCCGAAGACGTTATCCGCCAGCATGTCGCGCACGGCGGCAATTGCCTCGTTTTCATTTTGCGCGACGATCACTCCCTTGCCGGCGGCCAGCCCATCGGCCTTGACGACTATGGGCGCACCCTTTTCGCGAATGTAGGCGATCGCGGGTTCGACCTCGGTAAACACCTGATACCAGGCGCTGGGGATGCGGTGGCGGGCCAGGAAGTCCTTGGTAAAAGCCTTGGAGCCCTCCAGCTGGGCTGCGCCTCGCGTCGGGCCGAAGCAGCGCAAGCCCGCCACCGCGAAGGCATCGACGATGCCGGCGACCAGGGGCGCCTCCGGGCCGACTACCGTGAATGCGATCTGTGCCTCCTGTGCGAAGTGGATCAGACTGGCAATATCTTCGGCGCCGATGGGCACGTTCTCCATCCGCGGCTCGTGCGCGGTACCGGCGTTGCCGGGGGCGACGTAAACGCGCTCCACCCTGGGCGATTGGGTCAGCTTCCAGGCCAATGCGTGTTCGCGACCACCGCCGCCGATAACCAGTACTTTCATTGTGTGGCTCCAATATTCATTGCGTTTGGGGTTCGCGCCAAGACGCCAGGACGCGAAGAGTCGCCAAGAAAGTTCTTCGTTAACCCTTTGCGGTCGTGGCGCCCTTGCGTCTTGGCGCGAGACCAGCGCTCTATCATCACTTCTTCAACTTCCGCAGCAGGCTCGCCACGGTCGTGCCTTCGATGACGCGTTCGCCGCGCTGATTGTCGATCCAGCTCTCCATTTCGATGCGTTCGGCTTCGCGATCGATGGCGGTAATGCGCAAGCGCGCGGTGATCGTGTCACCGATATGGACCGGACGCAGGAATTGCAGCGTCTGCGAGCGATAGATCGCGCCAATGCCCGGCAAGTGCAGCCCCACCAGGGTGGAAAACAGCGCGGCCGACAGCATGCCGTGGGCAATGCGCTCGCCGAAAAAGGTCTGCCCGGCAAACTCAGCATCCACATGCAGCGGGTTGGTGTCACCCGTTATGGCGACAAAATGGTCGATGTCCGCCTCGGTGACGGTTTTGGTGAAGTCCGCTTCCTGGCCCACGGCCAGGTCGTCAAAAGTGGTCAGTCGGTAGTCCATGGTCTGAATCGGGCTGGATCTCGCGCCAAGACGCCAGGAGGCGCCCGGTGAAGCGTCCGATATTCCTTTGCGGACTTGGCGGCTTGGCGCGAGAAAAAACTCAATGCCGAAAATGTCGCATCCCGGTGAACACCATGGCCATGCCGTGTTCGTTGGCGGCGGCGATGGTCTCTTCGTCGCGCATCGATCCACCGGGTTGAATAACGGCGGTGATGCCGGCCCGCGCCGCCGAGTCGATACCGTCGCGGAAGGGGAAGAAGGCATCGGAGGCCATCACCGAGCTTTTCACTTCCAGTCCCTCATCGGCCGCTTTGATGCCGGCGATGCGCGCCGAGTAGACGCGGCTCATCTGACCGGCACCGATGCCGATGGTCTGGCCGCCGCGGCAATAGACGATGGCGTTGGATTTGACGAACTTCACCACTTTCCAGGCGAACAGCAGATCGCCCAGCTCCCGTTCGGTGGGGGCGCGCTGGGTGACCACTTTGAGCTCAGCACGCGTGACACTGCCAAGATCGCGATCCTGCACCAGCAGGCCGCCGTTGACGCGTTTGTAATCGAAGCTCGGAACGCGGCTCTCGCCCCAGGCGCCGCATTCGAGGACCCGCACATTGGGTTTTTTCGCCAGAATCTCCAACGCGTCGCCGTCGAAACGCGGGGCAATGATCACCTCGACGAACTGACGGTTGAGGATCTCCTGCGCGGTGACGTCATCCACCATGCGGTTGAAGGCGATGATGCCGCCGAAGGCCGATGTGGGGTCGGTCTGGTAGGCGCGATCGTAGGATTCGAGGAGATCGCCCCCTAAGGCGACACCACAGGGATTGGCGTGCTTGACGATGACGCAGGCCGTTTCGCCGTCGAAACTTTTCACGCACTCCAGGGCGGCGTCGGCGTCGGCGATGTTATTGAAAGAGAGTTCCTTGCCCTGCAGTTGGCGCGCGGTGGCGATGCTCGGTTCGCTCGGGCGGTGCTCGACATAGAAGGCTGCGTCCTGGTGAGGGTTTTCCCCGTAACGCATCTCCTGCATCTTGCGGAATTGCACATTGAAGGTGTGCGGGAAGGTGACGCGCTCCCCGGAATCGGAAATGCTGCCCAGGTAGTTGGCGATGGCCCCATCATAGCGAGCCGTGTGCTCGAAGGTTTTCACCGCGAGACGGAACCGGGTGTCCGCCTCGAGCAGGCCGCCACTCTCCTGCAGTTCACCAAGCAGGATCTCGTAGTCGCCGGCATCCACAACCACCGCGACGTCGCGGTGGTTTTTGGCGGCAGCCCGCAGCATGGTGGGGCCGCCAATGTCGATGTTCTCGATGGCCGTCGCCAGGTTGCAATCGGTACGGGCGATGGTCTGTTCGAAAGGGTAGAGGTTGACCACCACGAGATCGATGGGCTTGATGCCATGCTCGTGCATCGCCGCCTCGTCGGTCCCGCGGCGGCCCAGTAATCCGCCGTGGATTCTCGGGTGCAAGGTCTTCAGACGGCCGTCCATCATCTCTGGAAAACCGGTGTAGTCCGAGACCTCGACGACGGCGATGTGATTTTCCGACAGCAGCTTGGCGGTGCCCCCGGTGGAGAGGATCTCGACTCCGAGTTCCGCCAAGCCCTGGGCGAATTCGACGATTCCAGTTTTGTCGGAGACGCTGATCAGGGCGCGTTCAATCTTGGACATGGCTACTTTCTGGTCTGGTTGACGAAAAACAGCACTCTGGTGTCGCGTAGCAGGAACGCGGGGTGCGGAGTCTCCGCCAGGGCGCCGTCGGCGCCCGCTTTCACGGGACGGTGGGTGTCTCCAAGCCGTAGGCACGAAGTTTCTTGCGCAGCGTGCTGCGGCTCAATCCCAGAATCGAAGCCGCCCGGGTCTGGTTGCCGCCGCAGTGGCGCATCACACACTCCAGCAGGGGCGGCTCGATTTCGCCCATCACCAGCTGATAGAGATCACTGGCGGGGTGGCCGTCCATTTGTGCGAAATACCCGTCGAGCGAACGATGAACGCAGTCGCGCAGGGTTTCGGTTTTTGATGTATCAGTCGTTTTTCTGTTCACGCCGCCAACTCCTTCTGGTCCCCGAGGCGGTCGAAAAATTCATCCATCAGCGCAAGCTGCCTGGCGGTGGATGTCTCCCCATTGATGGCGCGCCGGAAAGAGGCGCCATGCGGCAGTCCCTTGGTGTACCAGGCCGCATGCTTGCGAGCCATGAGGGCGCCGGTGTGTTCCCCGTAAAAACGGTAAAGTGCGTGCAGATGTCCACGCAGCACAGCGCGCAGTTCTTCCAGCGCGGGAGGCGCAAGCTCCTGGCCGGTGCGCAGATAGTGGTCGATTTCGCGAAAGATCCACGGGCGCCCCTGGGCGGCGCGACCGATCATGATGCCATCGGCGCCGGTGTAGGCCAGTACCTCCTGCGCCTTTTGCGGTGTGCGGATATCGCCATTGGCAATGACGGGGATCGATACAGCCGCCTTGATGGCGCGTATGGTTTCGTACTCGGCGTCGCCCGAGTATCCGCAGGCGCGGGTGCGCCCATGAATGGCCAGGGCCTGGATGCCGGCCTGCTCGGCCAGCTGCGCGACGCGTACCCCGTTGCGATTCTGGGCATCCCACCCGGTACGGATCTTGAGGGTCACCGGGACATCGACGGCGCCTACCACCGCCTCGAGAATCCTGCGGACCAGAGGTTCATCACGGAGCAATGCCGATCCGGCGGCCGCGTTGCATATTTTCTTGGCGGGACACCCCATGTTGATGTCGATGATCTCGGCCCCGTTGGCGACATTGTGGCGCGCGGCCGCGGCCATCATCCCCGGGTCGGCACCGAGTATCTGCACCGAGCGCGGTTCAGGTTCACCGCTATGATCGGCGCGGCGCCTGGTCTTTTCGCTACCCCACAGCAAGGAGTTGGCAGAGACCATCTCCGAGACCGCCAGTCCAGCGCCGAAGTGGCGGCAGAGCAGCCGGAACGGACGATCCGTTACGCCGGCCATGGGGGCAAGGACCAGGTTGTTGGTTAGTTTGTAGGATCCAATCTGCATAACACTGTGCGGGTGGCAGTGGCCCGAACCGCATCTTATTTTCCGGGGTGTTGTCGCCTCGTTTTTCAGCTGTGGTCTCGATCCGGGCGCGCTGTTCAGCCGGTACCCGGTGAGGACTCCTGTGCCTCCCAAGGCCGCCGATCCGATCTGCCGGTTGTTGGACGGCGAGCGAGACCATGACCTGAGGGGGCGGACAGTTTACCTTCAAACAGTTTGGCGTGAAAGCGCCGTTCGCGGCGATGAGAATCAATCCGATGTAAGGGCTCCGCGCGGTGAAGCACGGGTTCTAGTAAAACTCGAAACGGAAGCTGACACCCTGTTCGCCGGGATCGACGATGCTCAGGCTGAGCGCCACCAGTTCGCCCGGCGGAAGCGGACTGGAAGATCGGCGCTCGCCTCCCAGGTACTCGGCGGGCTGAAAGCGGCGCAGCGCGATCAGTTGAGCGTGGATATCAGAAAAGCTTACTTCCAACGTCGGATAGGCCTGGGGGAACTCGGCTTCGTTTACAAAGCTGAGCGAAATCAGTAGCGCCCCGGCCACTTCGGGGTGGGGGCGGACGTCGCGATTGACGATGCGGATTCTTTCAGGCGCGCGCTTTTCCGGCGCTACACACTCCTGGCCTTCGCAGAACCGGCCGGCAATCGGCGCCAAGGCGGGGTATTGGCTGATTTCGGCGCGAAAGGTGTTGCCCGCCTGAACCAGCAGCAGCGCCAGCAGAATGAGCGATCCCGTCCCGAAGAGCAGGGTGGGGAGTTGCCGCTTGCGCTGGGTGAGGGTTGCTTCCAGCTCTTGCGCCAATGCGCTGCTGTAAGGTTCTGTGCGACGTTCGTCGGTCTCAGGAAGCGGCGGCGGCGCGTCGGACTCGGGCAGATCGGGCTCGGGTTCATCGAAGAGCGCCGTGGCGTCGGAGGGGGATAATGCCTCGACTTCGACCTGGGGCACCTCGTCAGCGAATTGAGGCTGATCGGTGGGTTCCTGCGCCGCGGCGTGTCCCCAGCCGGCGAACAACGATTCGGTTACCGAATCGTTCGCTTGCAAAGCGTCGATGGCCTGCTCGTAGCTGCTCTCAGGCTCATCGCTGTTGTCGAGCGCGCCGTCGTCCACAGACTCTTGATCTGCTGTTGGCCTGTTGCTGGTTGGTTCGGCGGCGGTTGCCGCCAAATCCGGGAGTGACTCGGGGGCGTCGCCGGTGTAGTCATTCACCTCCATCGTGTCGATTTCGGCAATGCTGGCGAACAACGGATCGGTTGTTTCGGGTGAATCGAAAGACCAGGGGGGCAATCCGAGGGTTGTCTCCTCGTCTTCGGCGCGTTCAGCCGTGGCGACTTCGTCGCTGGCCGGCTCGCGGAAGTCGAATTCGATCTCCCCGGCGTCGGCATCCTCCGTCAGCGAATGTTCGAACTCGGACGTTAAGCCGGATTCGTCGGCAGCGTGGTCGCCCGCCAGTCCGGCGAGGTCGAAATCGAACTCCCCGGCCGGTGCCTGCTCCCCGGCAGCGTCGACCGCCGAGTCGATCGCATCCGCTTCAGGTGGCGATTCCCAGGATGCGGCGTCAAAGGCGAATGTGCTCTCGTCTGTTTGGGCGGTTTCCGGTGTGGGCGGCGGGGTATCGACGGGTTGGAATTCAGGGGTGGGCTCATCAGCCGGTCGCTGCGACGGAAACGGATCCTCGGGGGCGCCGAAGTCGCTCGCCAGCTCAAAATCCACCTGCGCGATGCCGGTGTCCGCTGCCACAGAGGATTCGATGTCGAGATCGGTCGAGGGCGTGGCTGTGAGCCCAGGGCGTTCCGTTTCCACGGGCGGCGGGGCGGGTTGTGGGGCAGACGCTGTCTCGCGCCGCCCTCGATGGGCGGCTTCCCCACGCGATGCTTTGCCGACGCCTTCCTGCAGATAGGCGCGTGCATTGAATACCCGATGGCAACGGCTGCATCGCGCTTTGCCGCCAGCGGCATCCAGTTGCGCCTCAGTGATGCGAAAGCGGGTGTCGCAATGGGGACATTGGGTGACGAGTTTTTGTGGACTCACGGTTACTCGGCGGTCAGGTTTTGATACAGCATAACGCGAGGCGTCTACAAGCCCAACCGAGGATCAGCCGGCACGCACGCCGTGAAGGCGCGCCCACTCCGCTTGAAAGGCGGGTGGAGACCAGGTGACAGCCGGGCCGTAAGCGTTTTGCACCGTGCTCACCTGGCTGCCGAGCAGACCCGAGAGGACGAGATCTCCGCCGGGTTTGAGCAGGGTGATGAGTTCGGGCGCCAACTCAGCCAATGGGCCGGCAAGAATATTGGCGACGACCAGATCCGCCGGGGTGCGCTCCAGGTCCCGGGGTAAACAGGTGTCAATGCGCTGCTCGACGGCATTGCGTGCAGCGTTTTCGCAAGTTGCGACCAATGCCTGGGGATCGATATCGACCGCACGTATCGCTGCCACCCCGAGCTTCGCGGCGGCGACCGCGAGAATGCCCGATCCGCAGCCGTAATCGATCATTGTTTTGCCGGTCAGTGGCGTTCCGTCCAACCACTCCAGGCACAACGCGGTGGTGGGATGCGTGCCGGTGCCGAAGGCGAGACCTGGATCGAGGCGCACGATCACCGCATCGGTAACGGGTGGCTGCTGATCGCTGGGGCAGACCCAGAGTCGCTGGCCAAAGCGCAACGGGTGAAAATGTTCCAGCCAGGTTCGTTCCCAGGTCTGATCCTCCAGCGTCGCGCTGCACCAGGAGCGTTGCTCGGTGAGCGTCAGATGGGGCGAGAGTGCGGCCTGCAGGGGCGCAAGATCGGTATCTGCAGGAAACAACGCCACCACTTGCGTGGCGGGCCATACAGGCGTTTCACCGGGGCCGGGTTCGAGGACGGGATGATCGGCTGCATCCACCAGCGTAACCGCGAGCGCCCCGGCCGCCTCCAATGTCCTGGTCAGGAGTTCGGTGCGCTCGGCGGTCGAGGCGATGGTCAGTTGGGTCCAGGGCATATCAGCTCAGCTCATGCCGCTGAACGCTCGAGATAGCACCGGCGACCGTGCTCAGTGCTTGCGCAAACGCAGCTGTTGCTCCAGGTAGTGGATGTTGGTGCCGCCGGCCTGGAAGGCCGCGTCATTGATGATTTGCAGATGCAGGGGAACATTGGTCTCGATGCCGCCGATCACGATCTCACTCAGGGCCGTGCGCATGCGTGCCAGCGCGGAGGCGCGGCTATCGCCATGGGCGATCAGCTTGCCAATGAGCGAATCGTAGTAGGGCGGGACGGTATAGCCGCTGTAGAGGTGTGAATCCATGCGGATGCCGGGGCCGCCGGGCATGTGATACTGCGTGATCGTGCCGGGGCAGGGCATGAAGTTGTCAGGGTTTTCCGCATTGATGCGGCACTCGATGGCGTGCCCGGTGATGCGGACCTGGTCCTGTTTGAAGCTCAGTGGTCGACCCGCCGCAACCAGCAGTTGTTCCCGCACGATATCGATGCCGGTGATCATTTCGGTGACCGGGTGCTCCACCTGAACGCGGGTGTTCATCTCGATGAAATAGAACTCACCGTTCTCGTAGAGAAACTCGAACGTTCCCGCACCGCGATAGCCGATCTCGCGACAGGCAGCGGCGCAGCGCTCGCCCATTGCGTTGCGTTGGTCGTTGCTGAGGCCGGGTGCCGGTGCCTCTTCGATGACTTTCTGGTGGCGGCGTTGCATGGAGCAGTCGCGTTCACCAAGATGCACGGCGTTGCCGTGTTCGTCGGCGAGCACCTGAAACTCCACGTGGCGTGGATTTTCCAGAAATTTCTCCATGTAGACCATGTCATTGCCGAAAGCGGAAGCGGCTTCACTGCGAGTCATCGATATGGCGTTCTGCAGATTGCCCTCGGTATGGACCACGCGCATACCGCGCCCACCGCCACCCCCGGCCGCCTTGATGATCACCGGGTAGCCGATCTTGCGGGCCATGCGCATGTTCTCTTCGATATCTTCACCCAGCGGATCATCGGAGCCGGGGACGCACGGCACCCCGGCACGCTTCATCGCCGCAATGGCGGAGACCTTGTCGCCCATCAGGCGAATGGTCTCGGGGCGTGGACCGATGAAGATAAACCCACTCTGTTCAACGCGTTCGGCGAAATCCGCATTCTCGGAAAGAAAGCCATAGCCGGGGTGTATGGCGACAGCATCAGTCACTTCCGCGGCGCTGATGATTGCGGGGATGTTGAGATAGCTATCGACGGAGGGCGCCGGCCCAATGCAGACCGACTCGTCGGCCAGCCGCACATGCTTCAGTTCGCGGTCCGCAATGGAATGAACGGCGACGGTCTTGATGCCCAGTTCGCGGCAGGCGCGTTGGATGCGCAGTGCGATCTCTCCGCGGTTGGCGATGACTATTTTGTCCAGCATGAGTGATTTCTGTGGTTGGGTGATGTCGAGTGCTTGCCCATAGGAGTTGTCGCCCGCATTTGTCGGTCTGCCGCAGGGGCCACACCGCCCGTTGTCTGCGCGAACCCCTGTCCGCCAGTTACTCGATGACGAAAAGGGGCTGTCCGAACTCCACGGGCTGAGCGTTTTCCGCGAGAATTTTTTTTATCACGCCGGAGCGGTCGGCCTCGATCTGATTGAGCATCTTCATCGCTTCGATAATGCAGAGCGTATCGCCCTCCTTGACGCTCTGCCCCTCTTCGACGAATACCTTGCTCCCCGGCGAAGGTGCCCGGTAAAAAGTGCCCACCATGGGTGCGGTTACCGTGTGACCCTGGTGTTCCACGGGTGCCGGTGGCGTGGGTGCATCATGCGGCACCGGCGCCGCGGTGGCCGATTGCGGGGCCATCTGGGGTGCCGTTACATAGGTGGTAGTGGGAGCCTGAGAGTTGCGGCTGATGCGCACGGACTCCTCGCCCTCGCGTATCTCCAACTCAGCGATGCCCGACTCTTCGAGTAGTTCTATGAGTTTCTTGACTTTGCGAATATCCATTGATCTTCTGCCAATCAATCTTAAGGAACGTCTGAATAAGTTATGCAAACCAGCACGGCCGATTCAATATGTTTGTGTTTTTCATCATAAGGAGCGTTTGCAGGCAGTATTCGGCTCAACATGGGCCGTTTTCTAGCCGTTTTGTGCGCCGTTGCGGTTTATCAGGCGCACCAATCCTATGTCGGGCATCGCAATCGTCGCCGCGCCAGGTACAGATTGGTCAATGCACTCAGTACAAACAAGGCAT